>CALXQA010000137.1 GCA_944390335.1 uncultured Clostridia bacterium | reverse complement strand
CAACGGTTTTAAGCATTTTTTATCCTCTTTTCATATTATTCTACTATTCTTAATTCTGCATAATATTTTTCATCAAACT
Source organism: uncultured Clostridia bacterium (assembly GCA_944390335.1). Taxonomy (GTDB): domain Bacteria; phylum Bacillota; class Clostridia; order TANB77; family CAG-508; genus CAG-793. Next base: position 2,516 of record CALXQA010000137.1, on the reverse strand, counting down.
CTTTATCATATTCTACATTTTCAAATATTTCTGGCATTTCTTTTTGGAAGTATTTTAATAAAGGAATTAATAATTGTCTAATTGCTGGGTGTGCTTTATTTGTTGTTCTTAATGATAATATATGTTTCCATTCTCTAATATCTGCTGTCATTGTTACTTCTGCTGCTGTTGAATGTGGTAAAATTAGTCTTGACATATCTGTTGTTGCACCTAGTTCTTTCATTTTCATGTAATGCTTTTCCATATCCTCCATACTTTTTTTCCACTCTTCATATATTTCTTTATTATCAATATAGCTTGGGTCAATACATTTAATTTCATTTCCATATTTATCTTTATCATAACTACAATATCTAGTTGACTCTATAGAAAAGCTTCCAAATCTATGTCTAGTTAAGTCTTTATATACGCCTATGTCACAATACATTCTAATAGTTACTTTTTCATGTTCTAATACAGATTCATGTCCTCTATTAATACAATTTTTAAGTAAATTCTTATAACTATCTTCTGTAATATTCCCTTCAGAACGATAACATGTTCTACAAGCTCTTTCTATTTTTTTCATTATTTTAATTCCATCAATTTTTTCTACCTCTATCCATGGCTTTACTATTTTCATATACTCCTCCTTATTTTTCATCTATTATTTAATTCTTATATATTGCATTTATTATAAAGTTATTGTTATACATTAATGCTCCTATATTTGAGTTATATATTTGTTCTAATATATTAGTATTAGATATTAGTGGAGATATCATTGAAAGAACTGCTAGAATTGCATATATTATTATAATACCTTCTATTGCCCCTACAATTCCTCCTCCTAATTTATTTATCTGACTTATAAGTGGGATTTTGTCTATTAGTTTAGCGACCACTTTTACAAGTACCAATATTATTCTTACAATTATAAATATTCCTATAAATACTACTACTGTTATTATTCCTGTTGCTAAATTTTCACTAAGAACATTAATTGCTTCATCTTTTGATGTATTTACATTACTTGTTATATTATTAATATACTCTCTTACTGCTTCTGGTAAACCTGAACTTTCTTCAACTTTAAAATCCTCATCATTTAATGGTATATTTTCTGATATTGTTTGTTTTAAACTTTCATCAAAATTAGTTTTTTCTATTACTACATTTGTTAGTGGTTTGCAAAGCATTATTGCTAGTATTAATGCAACTATTACAGCAACTATATCTATAACACATGAAATTAGCCCTTTTTTCATGCCAAGTACAATTGCTAAAAGTAATATTCCTATTATAATAATATCTACTATCATTTTGCCCTCCTATGTATTTATTATCTCTATTCTATCTTTATATACAATTCCTACTACACTATCTCCTAAAATTACTCCCTTAAAACTCTGCCTTGATGTGAACTTCTTTAAAAGCCACCCGCTATGATTTACAAATTCAATTTCATTTCCTTTATTTATGCCTATTATATTATTACTGCAATATAAACTTTTAGGCATTGAATCTAATAAATATATGTTTTCTTTTTTGTTATCTACATTTAATATTTTTAATTCATAGTCACTTGTTAATATCCCTGAGGAAATTTCTTCTATATAACTTATATATCCATTTAAGTTTATGTCTAAGAATACTATTTTATTATTGATATCTATGATTTTTTCTGAACTTCCATCTTTAAATATATATACTGAATTATCATATTGGCAAACTAGAGTATTTTTGTTATATTCAATATTTACTACCAAGTTATTTTTTTCTTGTTCATAGCTATATATTATTGCTTCTGTTGGAGCGTTTTTAGCTTTATCTACTGATACAGTTTTTATAACTGAGTTAATAATTGTTCCAGATGTATTTATTTCTGCAAAGCTTAAATATTTACTATCTTCTGATATTGATATGTCCATTGCAATTGTTGTTGATAAATATATTTTAAATTCTTCATCACCTGTAATACCATACATTACTATAACTGACTTATGAGTTGTTCCTGTAATTACTACTCCTACTGCTCCATCTTTATTTACTGTTATTTTTGATATATTTCCTTCCATTTCTTTTTGCCATTGCAATGTATCATTATATATTAAATATATATTTTTTCCATTTTTATCTGCAACTAATAGATATTTCCCATTTGACTCAAATATAGGTGTGGTAATATTTACATTTATTGTAGTTTCTTCTTTTCCTGCTGAATCATAAATTACTAATTTATTTTCTGATAAAACTACAATATGGTTATCATATGAATATACATTTACATTTTCATTATCAAGCATTATTGTTGGTAAGTTTTCTTCAATTACATCTTTGCCTAAAATGTACTTATCCATCCAATCTCTTACATTAGTATTTGCGATATATAGAGATATAACTATTATTATTGCTATAGCAAATATAATTCCTGTAATAATTAATATCTTTTTTTTCATACTCTTCCTTTATTTTTATTTTTTTATATTTTATACTAGTTTTTAATATATTTCAATAGATTAATATTTTATTTTTTA
>CALXQA010000136.1 GCA_944390335.1 uncultured Clostridia bacterium | reverse complement strand
TTCTATCTTTTATTCCATCTTCTATAATTTTTTGTTTAAAATTAGAATATTCTTTTGCTTCTTTTTTATTATTTAATAAATATTCTTTAAGAATTAAAAAATCATTATACTTGTTAGTACCTAATATAGTCAAATGAATATGTATATCTCCAGAACTTGTTTCCTTTTTGGTAGATGAGAAAAACTGATATTCTTTTTCTTTTGTTTTATTACTACAAAAATACCCTTTAGAAATAAGAATATCTTTTATTTTTTCATATTCATCTATATTTTTTGCACCTATAAGAATATCTATTATATTTTTTCCAAACATATCAGGAATTGCAGTTGAACCAATATGATTAATAGTATTAGATTTACCTATTTTTCTTACTAATTCATTCTTTATTTTATTATATATTATTTTATTTTCTTTAAAATTCTGCCTAACTATTTTTATCATTTACTACACCTAATTTCTTTTATAGCTTGTGGCAAAAATTCAATTGTATCTGATGCTTTCATTGAAATATCTGTATATTTTTCTTCTGCAAGTTCTCCAGCAAGTCCTGCTATATATGCTGAACTCGCTATAAGTTTAGCAGAAACTTCATGGCTTCCCAAAAATCCAAGAATAATTCCAGAAAGTACATCTCCGCTTCCAGCAGTAGCCATACCAGCACCACCTTTTTTTACTAAATAAGTAACATTCCCATCAGTAACAATAGTAGTATGACCTTTTAATAATAAAATTACATTATACTTTTTTGCAAACTCTTTAGCAATTTTTTCTTTTTTCTCTTTTATCTTTTCTATAGGAACTTTTGTAAGCCTTTCAAACTCTTTAAGATGTGGAGTAAGTATAACTTTACATTTTGTTTTATTTAAAATATCTAAATCCATTTTAGATAATGTATTTAAACCATCTGCATCAATTAAAATAGGGAAACTATAATTATCAAGTATATATTTTAATATTTTTATATTATCATCACCTGTTCCCCACCCCATACCAATTGCTAGAGCATCAATTTTTCTTAAAGCTTCTTTTAGTTCAGATTCATTAAATATCATATGAGAATCTTTATCACTAATTTCAAATACAGTCTGTTCTAATAATAAAGGAACAATTAAATTAGTTATAGACCTAGGAATAATTATTCTAGTTACACCAGAACCTGCTCTTATAGAGGTCAAGCTTAAACTCGCAAGCTTTACTGCACCTGTATAATTTATATAGCCACCTAAAATGGCTACATATCCAAAATCACCTTTATTACTATTTTCTTTTCTATATCCTACAAACTCCTTAGCCATATTTTCATTAAACAATACTACATCATTTTCCATAAATACTTCCTTAAACTTAAAATTTATATTTTTTCAAATACTTTTCAAACTCATTTTTACTAAGAGGTTTAGAAAAATAATACCCTTGTATTATATCACAATTATTTAACTTTAAATACTCTAATTGAAATTTATTTTCAACACCTTCTGCTACAGTTTTAATATTTAATTCTTTAGACATTTTTAGAATATATTTAATCAAATCTATTTTTTTATCTTCATTTTCTATATTGTCAATAAAAGATTTATCAATTTTAATTGTATCAATAGGAAGATGTTCTAGCATATTAAGAGATGAATAACCTGTACCAAAATCATCTAAAGATATTTGAAAATTCTCTTTTTTTATACTATTCATAACATCCATTAAATTAATATTCTTATCAGATGATGCACTTTCAGTAATTTCTAGTTCAATACTGCTTTTATCAATGTTATATTTATTGCATATATAAACATAATCATCAATAAAATTAGGATTATCAAAATGTTCCTTTGATACATTTATAGAAATTTTAGGACAAATTTTAAATTCATTTTTCCAATCTCTCAGATCAATACATACATGTTCAAATATATAAAGGTCTAACTTAAGTATAAAACGATTTTTTTCAAATAAAGGAATAAACTCTCCTGGCGGTATAATTTTATTATTTCTATTCCATCTAACTAAAGCCTCTGCTAAAACTTCTTTTTTATTACTTAAATTTATTTTAGGTTGATAATAAATAAAGAATTCATCATTTTTTAGAGCCTCTTCCATAATCTCTTCTATTTCATGTTCTTTAATAATTTTTTCCTCAGTTTTTCTATCAAAAATATTATATTTAGCATTAAAATTTCCTATAATCTCATCATGTGCAATTGTCGCTTTATCAATAGCCTCTAAAATATCATCTTTTTTATTACACCTATATATGCCAATTACAGGAGAAAGATTATATGAGATATTATTTAAGGTTATTATAGAGAGTTTTTCAAAAATAAGTTTTGCTACTTTCTCTATATCATTATCAATTACTTCAATCAAGATACCAAAAATATCATTTGAAAATCTGCAAATAATGCTATCTTCATATTTATTAAGAGCTTGCTTTAGAACAATAGACATCTGTATTAAAACATCATTTCCCACTGCATGCCCATACTTTTGATTAAATGATCTAAACTTCTCAATATCCATTATCAAAACAAAAACATTATCTGCATAAGATTTATTTATAACGTCTTGACCATTTTTAAGAAAAAAATAATAATTTCCTAATTTTGTAATAGGGTCTATATATGCTAAATCATACA
>CALXQA010000135.1 GCA_944390335.1 uncultured Clostridia bacterium | reverse complement strand
AAGATAAGAAAATTAGCAGAATTAAGAGAAAAAGCAATAATGGACGAAAAAGAAATATATAGTACAGGATATCACAAGGGAGAAAAATCGGGATATATTAAAGGCGAGAAAACCGGATATAGTAAAGGCAAGTTAGAAGGCGAAAAGTCTGGATATGATAAGGGAAAACTAGAAGTAGCAAAAATATTAAAAGAAAAAGGAATGAGCAAAGAAGAAATTAGCGAGATAACAAAGCTTACAATTGAGGAACTGGAAAAAATATAAAAAAGGAGAATAGAGAAATGGCTGAAAGCCTTGATACTGTATATATATATATATATCGTAAAATTTAATAAAAAAGATAAATATAAACATAGAGAAACTATGTATATTATGCGAACGTAAAAATTGCATATTATACATAGTTTATTTTATTACTACTATGCAATAACAAATACATGCAAACGTAAATATGCTGTGATATAACATAAAAAGAATAAAGCAAAGGAAAAAAGAAATAATAGACATTAGGAGAAATATATGTACCCTAAATTAAAATGGGAATAAAAAGTACTTAAATTAGTTGACATATTAATATTTGGTGATATAATATTGATATGTAAAAGATAAAAATAATAAAAAGTAAGTAAGAGACAAAGTAAAATAAAGGTTACTTAAAGAGAGAACTAGTCAAAGGCTGAAAGCTAGTTTAAGAAAACATATTCGAAAAACTACCTCTTCATACTTCTAGTGAATAAGCTAGACGTCAGGTGCGTTATAACCATAAATTAAGTTAAATATCCGGGTGGAACCGTGCTTATATAAAAGTACCCCAGAGCATAAAAATATTATTATGCTTTGGGGTTTTTGTAATTTCCTTAAAGCATAGAAATGGAGGGTTATATGATAAAAATTACTTTAAAAGATGGATCTATTAAAGAGTTCGAAGACAAAATAAGTATTTTAGACTTAGCAAAAAACATTAGTGAAGGATTAGCAAGAGTAGCAACATGTGCAAGAGTTAATGGAAAAGTAGAAGATTTAAGATACATAATAGATAAAGATGCAGTAGTAGAAATATTAACTTTTGACAATGACTTAGAAGGAAAAAAAGCATATTGGCATACTACATCACATATAATGGCACAAGCAGTAAAAAGACTATTTCCTAATACAAAACTTGCAATAGGACCAGCTATAGATGAAGGATTTTACTATGACTTTGATGTAGTAAATAATTTTACAGATGAAGATAAAGAAAAAATAGAAAATGAAATGAAAAAAATCATAAAAGAAGATTTAGAAATAAAAAAATTTACACTACCAAAAAAAGAAGCATTAGAATTAATGAAAGAAGAACCATATAAACAAGAACTAATTAATGACTTAGCAGAAGGAGAAGAAATATCATTCTATAAACAAGGAGAATTTACAGACCTATGTGCAGGCCCTCATTTAATGAGTACAGGAAAAGTAAAATGCATAAAAATACTTAACAATTCAGGTGCATACTGGAGAGGTGATGAACATAATAAAATGCTACAAAGAATATATGCAATTTCATTCCCTAAAGCTAGTTTATTAGAAGAACATATGAACATGTTAGAAGAAGCAAAACAAAGAGACCATAGGAAAATAGGAAAAGACTTAAACCTATTTATGACACATAAACTAGTAGGTTCAGGACTTCCAATGTATTTACCAGATGGAGCAACTGTAAGAAGACTATTAGAAAGATATATACAAGATAAAGAAATAAAACTAGGATATATGCATGTATATACACCAAGTTTAGCAAATACAGAACTATATAAAATAAGTGGGCATTGGGACCATTATAAAGATGATATGTTTCCAATAATGAAAATGGATACAGAAGAAATGGTACTAAGACCAATGAATTGTCCACATCATATGTTAATATACAAAAATTCACTACATTCATATAAAGACTTACCAATAAGAATAGGAGAACTTGCACACGACTTTAGATATGAAGCAAGTGGAAGTGTATGTGGTATAGAAAGAGTACGCGAAATGTGTCAAAATGATGCACACCTATTTGTAAGACCAGACCAAATAAAAGAAGAAGTTGGAAGAGTTGTAAAATTAATATTAGAAGTATATAAAGACTTTGGATTCAAAGACTATAAATTTAGACTATCACTAAGAGACAAAAAAGACAAAGTAAAATATATAGATAATGATGAAATGTGGGAAACAGCAGAAAGTCAATTAAGACAAATATTAACAGAACTAAAAATAAACTTCTATGAAGCAGAAGGAGAAGCAGCATTTTATGGTCCAAAATTAGATATACAAGTAAAATCAGCAATAGGACATGATGTTACAATATCAACATGTCAACTAGACTTTGCATTACCAGAAAGATTTGAACTAACATATATAGGAGAAGACGGAAAAGAACATAGACCAGTAGTAATACATAGAGCAATATTAGGCTCGCTAGATAGATTCATGGCATTTTTAATAGAAGAAACAAAAGGAGCATTCCCAGTTTGGCTATCACCAGTACAAGTAAAAATACTACCAATTACAGATAAACATGTAGAATATTCTAAAGAATTACAAGAAAAAATGCAACAATTAGGAATAAGAGTAGAAGTAGATGATAGAAATGAAAAAACAGGATATAAAATAAGAGAAGCACAACTTTCAAAAGTACCATATATGTTAATTATAGGAGATAAAGAAGTAGAAAATAATACT
>CALXQA010000134.1 GCA_944390335.1 uncultured Clostridia bacterium | reverse complement strand
TAGAATATAAGGCGAAATTAGAAGGAAAAGAAGTAATAAAAATAGAAGAAAAATATACATCAGGAGTAAGTAGTATAGATAAAGAAGAAATAAACAAAGAAAATTATGATAAAACAAGAAGAATAAAAAGAGGACTATTTAAAACAAAAACAGGAAAGATAATAAATAGTGATATAAATGGAAGCTTAAATATATTAAGGAAATATGTAAAAAGCTTTAGTCCAAACCTAGAAATAGCGATGGATATTGGCCGAGAACAACGACCATTAAAGAAAAGGGTTGCCTAGAGATAGGTGGAAACATAAAAACAACATCTTTATAAAAATGTTTACTAATTAAAAATTAGTAAACAGAGTGAAAATTTCTAATTTTCACTTTTGTTCTAAACAATAAAAAAGAACTAATAAAAAAGAATTAATCAAAAAATATTGAAATATCCTATAGATTATGGTATAAATTAAAGGGAGAAATATATGAAAAATATAAAAGACTATAATTTAGAAGAACTAAAACAAGAAATAATAAATTTAAAAGAAAAGCCATTTAGAGCACAGCAGATATTTAAATGGATATATATAGATAAAGTAAAAAGTTTTGATGAAATGACTAATTTATCATTAGAATTAAGAGAAAAATTAAAACAAAATTATGATATATGTAATTTTGAAATAGTAAAGAAATTAGAATCAAAAGATGGAACAAAAAAATATCTATGGGGACTTGGTGATGGAAATGCAATAGAATCAGTACTTATGGAATATCATTTTGGAAAAACAGTATGTGTATCATCACAAATAGGATGTAAAATGGGATGTAAATTTTGTGCATCAACAGGGATACCATTTATAAGAAACCTAAGTAGTGGAGAAATTGTCGAACAGATTATAGCAATAGAACAAGACATTGGAGATAAAATATCAAATGTAGTATTTATGGGAATAGGAGAACCATTTGACAATTATGATAATGTAATCAATAGTATAAAAATATTAAATAATCCAAAAGGACTAAATATAGGAGCAAGACATATAAGTATATCAACAAGTGGAATAGTACCAAAAATATATGCTTTTGCAGATGAAAAAGTACAATGCACATTATCAATATCACTTCATAGTGCAAATAATGAGACAAGAAGTAGTATGATGCCAGTAAATAATGCATATAATATAGAGGAGTTAATAAAAGCTTGTAAATATTATATAGAAAAAACAAATAAAAGAATATCATTTGAGTATGCATTAGCAAAAGACAATAATGACAATAAAAAAGCAGCAGATGAATTAGTAAATTTATTAAAAGGAATGCTTTGTCATGTAAACTTAATCCCTATAAATAAAATAGAAAATGGAAAATACATAAAAAGCTCAAATGAAAACATTATAAAATTTAGAGACTATTTAAATAGCAAAGGAATAGTAGCAACAATACGAAGAGAATTAGGTTCAGATATAGAAGCAGCATGTGGACAACTAAGAAGGAAAAGCCTAAAAGATAATAAAAACTAGGAGGAAAAAATGGAAGCTTTTGCAACTTCAGATATAGGAAGGGCAAGACAAATAAATGAAGATTCTTACTATATATCAAATAAGGAAGATGAAATAAAGTTATTTATTGTAGCAGATGGAATGGGCGGATATAATGGAGGAGAAGTAGCAAGTAATTTTGCAGTAAAAGCTGCACATAACTATATATTAAGTAACTTTGAAAAATCAAAAGAAAATAGAGATGCTTTACTTAGCTTAGTAAAAGAAAGTATGCAATATGCAAATAAGATTGTATATGAAAAAGCTATTCAAAGTGAAGAACTAAAAAATATGGGAACAACACTAGACATTTGCCTAATATATCAAAACAAAGCATATATATCACATATTGGAGACAGTAGAATATATAGAATAAGAAAAGAATTTATGAGAAAGCTAACAAAAGACCATAGCTATGTTCAACAATTAGTAGATGAGGGAAAAATAACAAAAGAAGAAAGCATGAACCATCCTAAAAAAAATATGCTTATAAAAGCACTAGGGTGTACAGAATATATAGAGCCAGATACAATGATAAAAGCCTTTTTAAAGGGAGATATAATACTTATGTGTACAGATGGTCTTACAAACATGGTAAAAGAAGAAGAAATATATAATATAATAAAAACAAACAACATAAATCCATCTGAAGAATTAGTAAAAAAAGCAAATGAAAATGGCGGATTAGACAATATTACAGCGGTAATCATAAAGTAAGGAGAATGTGATTATGAATTTGATAGGAAAAATAATAGGTAATAGGTATGAAATTTTAGAAGAAGTTGGCCTTGGGGGAATGGCAACTGTATATAAAGCAAAAGACCATGTACTAAATAGATTAGTAGCAGTAAAAGTATTAAAAGACGAATTTACTACAGATACAGAATTTATAAAAAGATTTAATACAGAAGCACAAGCAGCAGCTAGTCTTTCACATCCAAATATTGTTTCAATATATGATGTAGGACATGAAGATGAAAATAATCTATATTACATAGTAATGGAACTTATTCAAGGAAAGACATTAAAAGAGATAATTAGTTCAGAAGGAGTGCTTACATGGAAGTGGGCAGTTAATATTGCTATGCAAATAGCATCAGCACTAGAACTTGCACATAAAAATGGAATAATCCATAGAGATATAAAACCACATAATATAATAATAACAGAAGATGGAATAGCAAAAGTAACAGACTTTGGAATAGCAAAAGCAGTATCAAACTCAACAATAACAGC
>CALXQA010000133.1 GCA_944390335.1 uncultured Clostridia bacterium | reverse complement strand
AACATTATTTGCATTATGTCGTATTTTGATTATATAATCCTTTTAATAGCTTGTCAAGCGAAAATAAAAAAAAAAAGAAAGAAGGTGATAATTTTGAATGATAACTTAGAAAATTTAATACACAAAGAAAAATTAAAATATTACAAAATATGGAGAGCTAATAATAAAGACAAAGTCAAGAAACATAATAGAAACTTTTGGTTAAAAAAATTAAAGGAGGGTGAAAAAAGTGGAAAATAATAATCAAGAAATATTAAATATAAAAGAGTTAAGTCAGTATTTACATTGTAGTATAAGTAAGATTAGAAATTTAATATATGATAATGAAATTCCTTATTTTCGTATTGGCAATCGCTATTTATTTAATCTTTCAATAATTCAAAAGTGGATTACCAATCAATATAATGATATAGAAATTGGAGGTTTCAACAATGAAATTAAATGAAATATTGAATAGATTCCAAAATGTAAAAAAAAATTGGAGAAAAACAATATCAGTGTACCTGTTCAGCACACAATGACTCTAAACCATCTCTTAGCATTACTGAAGAAGATAATAAAATTTTAATACATTGCTTTGCGGGATGTGATACAAAAGATATATTAAGAGCCGTAGGATTACAAGAAAAAGACTTATTCAATAATTCTTCTAAAAATATAAATTCTAAAGTAATAAAAGAATATTATTATACTGATGAAAATAATAAGCCATTATATAAGGTTATGAGATTTGAGCCTAAAAGTTTTGCTCAAGCTAAATATAATAATGGTAATTGGGTTTTTAAAATGACAGGAGTTAGATATGTAATATATAATCTACCTAATGTTATAAAATCAGATGAAATTTACTTTGTAGAGGGAGAAAAAGATGCTGATACTTTAAATTCTCTAGGTTTAGTTGCCACAACTACTATTGGAGGTGCCTCAAGTTTTAGCAAACATAAAATAGAATATACTCAACAATTAAAAAACAAAACAATATATATTATACCTGATAATGATGAGGCAGGATTAAAATATGCTACTACAATAAATGAATCTTTAAAAGGTATTGCAAAATCTGTAAAAATTCTTAACTTATCCATTTTAATACCTAATTTAAAACTCAAAAGCGACATAACTGATGTATTTATAGAATATGGTAAGAATTTTACCTTAAAGATAATTAATGATTTAAAATCTTATAAAATTGATTTATCTATATATCAAGGAAAAAAGCTTTCTTTAGAAGCCTTAATAGATATTTTAGATTTCAATAAAATTGCTGTTAGAGACAATGAAATTACAAAAGATGTTGAAATTACAGGGTTACCAACTATATACTCTAATGATTCTCCTGAAAAAAAATTACCTATTATCCTAAAAAATATTTGTGATAAATATAATATTAAATGTACTATAAAAGACATAGAAAATGAATTAATATTAATTAGTGATATTAATAGATATAATCCAATGGCTGATATTCTTACTAAAAATGAATGGGATGGGCAGGATAGATTTCCAATCTTATTTGAAGTATTAGGAATAAGCGATAATTTGTCAAAGACACTTATTAGAAAATGGTTTTGGCAAACAACTATGATTGTTTTTAATACTTTAGAAGATCCTTTTGGAATTGATGGAGTATTAACTCTTCAAGGTCCTCAAGGTATAGCGAAAAACCAGATTTATTAGGAATATAGCAATGAACTCTAAATGGTTTAAAGAAGGTGCTATTATTGATTTGAACATAAAAGATTCTATAATTGAAGCTACCAAAGGTTTTATAGTAGAACTTGGAGAACTAGATAACACTTTAAGGAAAAAGCAATCTGCATTAAAAGCATTTTTAAGTAATACAATGGATGAAGTAAGAATACCTTATGGTCATAAAAGTATAAAAAAGCCAAGAAGAACTAGCTTTTGTGCAACAGTTAATCCTCAAGAATTTCTAATAGATGATACTGGGAATCGTAGATTTTGGGTTATACCTGTAACCTCTATAGATAATGATAAGTTAGAAGCTTTAGGCAAAGAATGGTGCAAACAACTATGGATTCAAGCTTATAATGAAGTAAAAGATAATCCTCAATCCTTTAGATTAACTCCTGCAGAAAGATTAGAATTAAATAAAAAAAATAATAACTTTATGGATTTTTCTAAGGGTGAAGAAGAAATTACTCTAAAAATGGATTTTAGCGGTAAAGTTCCTTTAGAAAAGTGGAACACTACTGAAATAAATGAAAGGATTTTTGATAGTAAGAGTTCTTCGACAATAATTGGTAGAGCTATAAACAAAATAGCTAATAAATACCCCGAATTTGTTAAAATAAGCAAAACTAGTAATGGTAGAATATATTATTTACCTATAAAAAAATGAAACTTATGAAATTCATTTTTACCTTTTATAAAAATTTTTTTACTAATTTTATCTTTAATTTAATAATTAAATATATTAATGAACTTCACTACTTTCACTTTATAAGGTATGTAATTATGAATATATGATATTAGGGGGGATATTAATTATTATTAGTTTACAGTACATTCCAGCAATATTTTTATTTTTACAGAGGGATAATTTTTATTTATCCTTCTTTTTTTGTAATCTATATTAATTTCTTATGTCGTACTTATTTTACTTATATTATATATATAATAGTTATTTTTTTGTTAAAAGGAATTTATTCTTTATATAAAAATTGGAGGTAAGGTTGAAAAATAATATAATAAAAAGTCCATAGAAAATAAAAGTCCTAAAAATAGCACTTTTTAAGAAAGAATT
>CALXQA010000132.1 GCA_944390335.1 uncultured Clostridia bacterium | reverse complement strand
CCTCATAAAATTACTCTTCCGTTTTTATTTCTTATTAATTATTAACAAGCTTTGGACCTATTTGAGTTACTGTACCTGCACCTTGAGTAAGCACAATGTCATTAGGTTTAGCATTTCTTTTTATAAAATCAACTATATCATCAAAATTAGAAATATAGTAAGCAGTTCTTCCCATAGCATCAATTTTATCTACAATATCTTTAGCAGAAACATTATAAGTATCAGATTCTCTTGCAGCATAAATATCTGTAACAATTATGTTGTCAAAATTAGTCAAACTCTTAGCAAATTCATCTAGTAAATTTTTAGTCCTACTATAAGTATGAGGTTGAAAAACAATCCAAGAATGGTTGTATTGCTTTTTCTTTAAAGCATTAGCTACTGCATCTATTTCAGTTGGATGATGTCCATAATCATCATATACTTTTACATTATTAAATTCACCAATATATTCAAACCTTCTATGTGCACCTTTATATTTAAGTAATCCATTTTTTATATCATTTTTGTCAATTCCAAACTCATTGCAAAGAGCAATGCAAGAAAGTGCATTTAATACATTATGCCTTCCAGGTATAGATAATTTCATTGTTTTATAAAAAGAATTGTTGTAATATACATCAAATGATGGATAACCATTTTTATCATAAGATATATTTTTAGCAACAAAATTAGCACTACTTGTATCTAATCCAAATGTTAGACTTTTTGCCTTTGTGTATTTTGATAAATGAATACAATTTTTATCATCTGCGTTATATACAAGTATCCCATCATCAGGTAATAATTTTACATATTTTATAAAAGCATTTTTTATATTATCAATAGAGCCATAATAATCTAAATGGTCATTATCTATATTAAGTATAATTTCAGCTTTAGGGTAGAACTTTAAAAAACTTTCAACATATTCGCATGCTTCTAAAATAAAATAGTCACTGTTTCCAATTCTGTAATTTCCACCAATTGAATCAAGTGCAGCACCTATTTGAATTGTTGGATCTTTGTGTGCTTCTAAAAAACACATTGAAACCATTGATGTTGTAGTAGATTTACCATGAGTTCCAGAAATACATATTGTGTTTCTAAAAGATTTAGTTATTTCTCCTAAAAAATCAGCCCTTTCAATAATTGGAATACCTAATTCATGTGCTCTTAATAATTCTATATCATTTTGCTTTATAGCAGCAGAGTAAACAACCAAATCAGAAGAAGATAACTCTTGTATATTATGTCCAATTGTAACATTAATACCATTAGAAATTAATTTATCTGTTATTTCTGATGAACTTATATCTGAGCCTGATACATTAAATCCCCAGTTTTTTAAGATTTCAGCAATACCACTCATACTGATACCACCAATACCTATCATATATATTTTTTTATAACGCTTTAATTCTTGGAAGTTAGTCAAAAAATCCACTCTCCTTTAATTATATTATATAATACATTTTACTATTATATTACAGGAAGGCAAAAAAAACAATATCTATGGTAACATAAAATTGGAAAAATTTTTTGTAAAAATAAGAAGGAATATTGGATTTATTAGCGAATATATAAAGTAGTATGAAAAAAATATATAAAAATTAACATACTAAAATTTATAACTTTGGAAGGAGATACATATTATGGAAATCACAGACGTAAGATTAAGAAAAGTAAATTCAGAGAACAGATTAAAAGCTGTTGCATCTGTAACATTTGATAATGAATTCGTTGTACACGAGATTAAGGTTATCAAAAATCCTGAAGGAGTATTATTTATTGCTATGCCTAGCAAAAAGATTAAGAGCACTGGAGAACATAAGGATATAGCACATCCTATAAATCCTGCTACTAGAGAAAAAATCCAAAAAGCTATATTAGAAGTATACAATAATACCCCTGAACCTGAGGCAAGAGAAGAAGCTCCAAGTTCAGAAGAATAATAAATATAACCCCCTAAAAGGGGGTTTTTAAAACTTAAAGCAAGTAGGAGATAAAAATGAATGAAATAAAAGAAGTTTTAAAGAAAGTATGGACTAAAGAAGTAATTTTATATGTAATATTTGGAGTGCTTACTACAGTAATAAATTTAGGTTCATTTTATGTATTAAATAAGTTTTTCAATATAAATGAGAATATAGCTAATGTAATTGCAATAATATTAGCAGTATTATTTGCATATATTACAAATAAAGATTTAGTATTTCATTCAGAAGCAAAAGGTTTCAAAGAAAAATTTAAAGAGTTTGCTAAATTCATATCAGGAAGAATAGTAACAATGATTATAGAATGGGGAGGTTGTGCACTATTATTTTTACTACCAATTCCTAATATGATATCAAAATTGTTTATGACCGTAATAGTAGTTATATTAAACTTTTTTATAAGTAAATTTTTTGCATTTAAGAAAAAGAAAAAATAACAAGTTGATATTTTAGCTAAAATGTAGTATAATATATGATGGATATGGGGATGTAATTGGTTTCGACATTTATTTAGAAATACCTATAGCGAGTAGTGGATGGTTGCTTGGCCCACTATAAAAAAGCAAAACTAAATATAAACGCTAATAAAAAAGAATTAGCTTACGCTGCCTAAGTTGCAGTGTCGTTTTATCCTATAGCCTACTGGTAGGAATAAAGCGTGGGATAAAGTAGGAAACGAAGTTATCTAATCCATTTAGATAATGGGTAAATTAAATGGATATGGGATAAATAGTTTGTATATTTTCTATTTATTCAAGAACAATGAAAATAAACTGCACTCGGAGAAGTAGATATGGAAGAATAAGTGGACGTGAGTTCAACTCTCACCATCTCCACCAATGAA
>CALXQA010000131.1 GCA_944390335.1 uncultured Clostridia bacterium | reverse complement strand
GTTGGTATGATGAAACTGTATTTGCAAATGCTAAATTAATAAAAGAAGGCTATGTAGAGAATGATGCTGATTTAGAATTTATAAAACAAGTATCAGAATATGATGAAATTATTAATAAAAATTATGGAAATGAAATAACAGGAGATTATGAACTAACACTATTACAAAGAGAATTAGTAAATAATGTAGGTTATGATATGTTGCAAGCACTTGCAAAGTATAGTGATGAATATAAAGAAACAATAAATTGGCTTTTAAATGATAAAGAAACACTTAAACTCTATTTAGTAGGAGGAAAACCAGAAGGAAATTATTTTAATTCTATAAAAGTTTTAAGTGAACTTTATAATACATATAAAGAAGATTTAGAAAATATAAATAAAACAAAATATGGAACTACTTTTGGAGAGTTATATCGTAAAATGATGATTTCTCTATCATTAACAGAATCAGGAAATGTGTATTTATGGATAGATGGAAAAACACATTCAGATGCAATTACACGTTATGAAATATATAAAAAGCTATATTTACATGAAGGAATAGAAGAAGAATTAATAGAAAACAAAATATTTGAATCCCTTACAATTGAAGAAATGCGTTTTGTAATGAATACAATAATTGATGATGAAGAAATACTTTGGCTAAATGATTATGTTAGAAATGAAAAGAATGGTGCAACAGGTCCATATAGCTATATTAGATATACTTTTGACTATAACTATAATTTAGATAAATATTATGATAAAGAAAATTATCAAATGTGGGACGAAAAATATAATTTATCAAAATATAATATTACATATGAAAAAGGACAACCTAAATTATGGATAGTATTTGAAGAAGGTGCTGTTTGTGGAGGAATTTCTAAAACAGGTAGTTGTATATGGGGAGCATATAAAGGATTACCTAATACATGTGTAAGCCAACCAGGACATTGTGCATATATATATTATACACAAGATGCTAATGGAAATGGTATATGGAATCTTGGAAATGATATTTCAGGTTGGGGACAATCTGGAAGAACAGAACATTTAAATGTTAGAACAATGAATGACTGGGGAAATGGTAGTTATACAAGTGGATGGAATGCAAGCTATATTCTTTTAGCTCAGGCAGCTCAAAATGAATATGATAAGTATGAAAAATCTGAAAAAACTCTTATGCTTGCAAATATATATAGTGATGATAAGACAAAATTAGAAGAGATATATAAAAAGGCAATAGAAGAAGAAAATATAAATTTTGATGCTTGGCTTGGATTAGTAAATTTATATATAAATGATGATACTAAAACAGATGAAGATTACTATAGCTTAGCAAAAGAGATAGCAGAAACATTTACATATTATCCACGCCCAATGTATGATTTATTAAATTTAATAAAACCACATATAAAATCAGTGGAATATAGTGCTGCATATTCTTTATTACAAACAAGAACATTAACAACTGCTACAGAAGCTACAGAGAACGAATCTATACAATTTAATGCAGTTAGACAAGTTGCAAATGCTTTACTTGGAAATATAGATACTTCAATTGCAAGCTTTTCATTTGATGGTGAAAATGCTAATAAAATAGTACTTTCAAGCCGTTTTGATGGAGTAGATGTCGCTTGGGATTATAGTTTAGATGGTGGAAAAACATGGACCTTATCAGAAGAACATGTACTAAGCTTAACTGAAGAGCAAATAAAATCTATTACAGCAGAATCAGATATTAAAGTACATATAATGGGTGTTGATTACTCAGAGGATAATGTATATACAATAGATATACAAGAATCAGTAGGACTTCCTTCTAATCTATATGCTAATGATTTAGAAAATAAGCTAATTGGTGTAAATAGTGCTGTAGAATGGAAATATGAAGAAGACGATGAATGGACTTCATATAGCGAAAAAGAACCAGATTTAACCGGAGATAAAAATATAATAGTAAGAATGGGAGCCACAGGAGTATATTTAGCAGATAATGAAACTACAACATATAATTTTACAAACAATAATGAAGAAGATACAAAAAGATATATTCCAATTTCTAATTTATCTATTTTCAAAGTATCAAGTGAAGAACCAGGACATAATGCTCAGGCACAAAATGCAATTGATGGTAATATAAATACAATATGGCATAGTAATTGGAATGGTAATGATTCTGAAAGGTATATTATATTAAAACTAAATAATCCAGTATACTTATCAGCATTACAATATGTACCAAGACAAAGTGGAAGTAATGGTAGAATAAAAAATGGACAAGTACTAGTAAGTATGGACGGAGAAACATGGACTGAGGCAGCTACTATTAGTAACTGGGCAAATAGTGCAGAAGCAAAAACAGTAGAGTTTGAAGAACCTATTAAAGCACAATATGTAAAATTAGTAGCAACTGATAATTATGGTGATGGAAGAAACTTTATTACAGCATCTATGATTAATCTATTTGAAGATGCAACTAAAAAAATAGTTCCAACTGCAGAAGTTATATATGATATTAATAATATAACTAATTCTGATGTAACAGCTAAATTAGTTAATGAAAGTACAAAAATAACAATAACAAATAATGATGGTAAAGATACTTATGTGTTTAAAGAAAATGGAGAGTTTACATTTGAATTTATTGATGAGAATGGAAATAAAGGTTCTGCACTAGCATCTGTAAATTGGATTGATAAAATACCACCTACAGCTACAATTACTTATGACATTACAGAAGAAACAGATAAATCTGTTACAGCAACATTATCAGGATTTAGTGAAAAAGTAACTATTGTTAATAACTCTGGAAGTGATAAATATGTTTTCAATGATAATGGAGAATTTACATTTGAGTTTGTAGATGAAGCGGGTAACTCTGGAAAAGCTACAGCAACAGTA
>CALXQA010000130.1 GCA_944390335.1 uncultured Clostridia bacterium | reverse complement strand
ATTAGCAGAATTAAGAGAAAAAGCCATAATGGACGAAAAAGAGATATATAGTACGGGATATCACAAGGGAGAAAAATTAGGATATATAAAAGGCGAAAAATCAGGATATAGTAAAGGCCATTTAGAAGGAGAAAAGAACGAAAAAATAAAGATAGCGAAAATCTTAAAAGCAAAAGGAATGAGTAAAGAAGAAATAAGTGAAATAACAAAGCTTACAATAAAAGAAATAGAGGAAATATAGATTATAAGATTTAATAAAATAAATATTTGTAAAAAATAGCAAATATGAAATAAACACTAATAAATAGATAATTAACAATATATAAATGTCTTTTTTTCAATAAATATTGTAATTTTGCACATTTTAGGATAAAATAAGTAAAAAAATATCACAAAAAGTAATATACTTTTTTAATTTAGAATACTAAATTTGACAAAAAAATTAGAGGACAAGTATTAAAATCTAGATAAATTAAAAAGGTAAGAGGTGTGTGAGGATGTTGCAAAATATTTCAAGAGAATTAGGATATGAAGAGGAAATAAATAGCACTAGTGCTAAAGAATATTTAAAAGTAATAAAGAAAATTTTTACTAAACAAAATGTAGCAGTATATATATTAACATTTCTAATATCAATGGTAGGATTAGGTGATGAGGTAATTATAGCACCATTTGGAATAGCATTAGTTGCAAGCAGTATTAGTAGAGGAATACCATTAGTAATGGTATATTTGTCTAGTTTAATAGGAACAACAATAAAATTTGGATTAAATGGACTATTAATATATATTGTATGTTCACTATTAGTTCTT
This sequence comes from uncultured Clostridia bacterium, assembly GCA_944390335.1. Classification (GTDB taxonomy): domain Bacteria; phylum Bacillota; class Clostridia; order TANB77; family CAG-508; genus CAG-793. Next base: position 2,120 of record CALXQA010000130.1, on the reverse strand, counting down.
TTATCTGTTATGATAACAAAACCTAAAAAAAAGATAGAAGATGCAAATGAAAGAATAAAAATAGGTGGAAGATTAGCAGTTTCTGTATTTTTAGTACAATTTATATATATGATATTCACTAATTTCTATTTTTATGATTTACTAACATCAATAATGATAAGTATATCAAGCTATATATTTTATAAAATATTTGTAAATTCAATATCAGTTATAAATGAATATGAAATAAAAAAAGTATTTTCAATAGAAGAAGTAATAGGAGCAAGCTTACTAATTGCAATAGCAGTATCAGCATTAGGAAATTTTAGTGTATTTTCATATTCAGTAAAAAACATAGTATGTATTTTTATAGTACTATATTTAGGATTTAGAAATGGAATATTAGTAGGAGCAACCGGTGGAATAACAATAGGAGTAGTATTAAGCTTAATCGGAGGCGGAGAAGCAATACTAATTGCTACATATGCAATTTCAGGTATGGTAGCAGGGCTTTTAAATAGATTTGGAAAAATAGGAGTTGTAGTAGGATTTATATTAGGAAATATAGCATCTACATATGCTGCTAGTGGAGGGGTAGAAAATGTAATATTATTTCAAGAAATTTTAATAGCGGCAATAGGACTATTATTTGTACCTAAAAAAGCAAAGATAAGCATAGAAGATGTAATACCGGATATAAAAATGTTGCCAGAAGCAGGAAGAAATTTAGAAGAAAGCCAAGAAACGATATCAAAACTAAATAGTATATCTAAAACAATAACAGAAATGGCAAAAAGATACCAAGACAATGAAAGTTTTGATAGAAACTTAGAAATATTTCAAGATGAACTATTAAATAGTCTAGAAGGATTAGAAAATAGCAGTTTATATGATGATATATATAATAATGAAGAAAATATAGTAGAAGATATATTAAATAACTTATTAGAAAATGGAATAATGACAGAAAATGGGATAATAAGTATATTTGCAAAACATAATACATATTTAATGAACTCAGAAAACATAAGTGTAAGAAATAAAGAAAAAGAAGAAATACAAGAAATAATAAAGGCAATAAATACAGCATATAGAATAAGTAAAACTAGTTTCATTTGGCAAAAGAAATTAGAAGAAAATAACAAAAACGTATCAGCACAACTAAAAAATGTATCAGAGGCTATAAATAATATAACAGAAGGAATAAAAACAAATACTGAAAAATATGAAAAAGAAAAAATACAACTAAAGAAAATACTTGAAGAAAAAGGTATTAATGTAAAAGAGATATCAATAAAACAAGAAAATACAGGAAGATATGTAGTAAATGTATATACAGGAATATGTGATGACACAAATGGAAGAAAATGCCCAACTAAGCAAATAGAAAAAAGCATATCAAAGATATTAGATAATAAAGTAATATTACAAAACCAAGATTGTGGGATAAGACTTGGGAAAAATGTATGTGCATATACATATATTTCAGAAGATAAATATATAATACAAACAGGAATAGCAAGTGCAAAAAAAGAAGACTCAATAGTATCAGGAGACAATATATCAAATACAAGACTAGGAGATGGCAAATATCTGTTAGCAATAAGTGATGGAATGGGTTCAGGAGCAAATGCAAGAAGAAATAGTAAAATAGCAATAAGTATGCTTGAAAGATTGTTAAGTTCAGGATTTGATAAAGAAACATCAATCAATTTAATAAACTCAGCAATTATGAATGCAAATAAAGAAGAAATGTATGCAACACTAGATATAGAAATATTAGACCTTTATGCAGGAAAAATAGAAATTCTAAAAAATGGAGCATGTCCAAGTTATATAAAGAAAAATAAAAAAGTAAATATGATAAAATCAACATCACTTCCAACAGGAATAATGAGTAATATAAATATAGACACATATGATAAAGACTTAGAAGATGGTGATATAATAGTTATGTGTAGTGATGGAATTATAGAATCAAACCATGAATATGCAAATAAAGAATTATGGGTAAAATACCTACTAGAAGAAATACAAACAGATAGCCCAGAAAGAATAGCAGATATAATATTACATGAAGCCATAGATAATGACTTTGGAAAAGCTAAAGATGACATGAGTGTAATAGTATTTAAAGTAAA
>CALXQA010000129.1 GCA_944390335.1 uncultured Clostridia bacterium | reverse complement strand
ATTAATAACTCATATAATTCAGGATATATACATGGAATCGGACGTGTAGGAGGAATTATAAATTTTGGTTCTTACTATAAGATAACAAACTCATATAATGTAGGAAAGTTAGAATCAGAAAATAAAGTAGGTAATGGAGGGATTGTAACTAGTATAAATGAAGATAGTAATAATGTATTAAGTAATAACTACTGGTTAGATACATGCGGAGCAACTTATGGAATATATAGTATAAGTTCAAATGAAGGAGCAGAAAGCAAAACAGAAAATGAATTAAAAGGACTTGCAAGTATATTGTCAGATGAATATATAGATGATGTAACTAATATAAATAATGGTTATCCAATATTAAAATGGCAATTAGAAAAATAAACTAGAAAACCTTTTAAATTATTAAAAATTTAAGAGGTTTTTAAATTTCTACTAGAAAAATACTAATAAATAATATATAATAAATATACAAAAGAAGAGAAAGTAAAGGTAAAAATACTATGGATGAATTATCAAAAAAGATAATAGAAATGCAAGATTGGTTTACATACATGTCATACAATAACCGCTTTATGCTAATTCTAAAATTTAAAGACATGGATGAAACCTTAAAAAACGTAGTTACCAATATTGATAAATTAGAAGATGATATATTAAGAAACTTTTCAGTAAAAAATCTTATGCACATATTGTATGTAGCAAGTAAAGATAATAAAGAAAAGATAGTAAATATACTTAATGAAAAATTAGAAAAAGAACCATTTGATATAGAAGAATTAGCTACAAGTGCGATAGGACTAAACTTACTTTATTCAAGAGATGCAGACTATGTAGCTATGAATAAAAATATGCAAATAAAATTAAAACAAGATACACTAGAAAGAGGAAAAAAATTAAAAGGAACTAAATGTGAACATATATCAGAGTACTTTGAAAAAGTCGGAGACTATGCTAATTTTCTAACATATTATGAAAAAGGAATATTTAGTGATGATAAAATAGAATTATTAGAACAAATGATAGCAGAAAATCCAAAAGCATTAAATCATGTCAATTTCGCAATATTTGAAGACAATATATTTTACACATTAGGAAAAGATAATATAAAAGAAATTAGTAAATATCCTAATATAAGTTCACAAATAATTACAATTGGTAAACTAAATCCTAATTTATTTAACTTCATAGCAAAAGAAATAAACAAAGAAGGAACATTTGCATCTAAAAGTAATATGTTAGGAAACATTATAGAATACTCATTCAATTATATATACAAAATCCCAACTAGACAATTAAGTAGTCAAGAAGAAGAAAATTTAGAAAATGTTTCAATTTTAAAGGCAAAATCACTAAATGATGAAACAGTTATAGATTTACCATTTAGTGAAGATTATGAAAAAAGAATAAAGCAAGCATATGAAGAGGAATTAGAACTTGTAAAAAATATAAAAAATGATGAAGAATTAGAATATGGATATAGAGGAAAATACTTTACAATTCATGAGAAAACTACAAAACTAGAAATAATAAAAAACATTTATTTTAATAAATACTTTTCAATGTCAATAAATGAAGCAAATAAGCTAATTGAAATGTATGAAGAAGCATTAAAAGGAAATGTAGGAAATGATAAAGAACAATCACTTTTATTATCAATAAAAAAAGTATTAGATGCAGATGATATAGAAAGCTTAAAAGAAATAGAAAAAACTTCAGCAAGAAGTATAGAAGAATATAAAAGAGACTTAGAAGAAAAATACGCACTTACTTATGTAGAAGAATTAGGAAAAACGCAGGATAAATTTAAAGACTTAAAAGAAAGAGTAATAAACATAAATGGTGAAAATGTAACTACATATGAAATGGATGGGAAATTTGATTTTTTAGTACATAGTACAGATACAAGTTTTTTATTCTATAAAACATTAGATGAAGAAGATAACTTTAAAACTATATGGATGAGTCAAAAAGAAAAAATAAGACATATATTATCAATGTCATATATAAATCAAGACTTTTTAGGAAAAGCACCTGTAGGAGATGCAGGAGTACTCTATGGCTTTACAAATATGCCTAAAGATAATATAAGATTAATGGGAAATACAGATATAAATTCATATACAGTAAGTTTTGGATATGATGCAAAATACAAAAAATACTTAACAGCTAGTACAATGCCATATTATTCTAGAAAAGTATATAATGAAATTGGAGTAGAAAAAGAAGGGGTTATTCCTTCATGTGTAATAATATCAGAGGACTTTGATGAAGCAGTATTAAAAAACTCATATAAAGCAGCAAAAGATTGGAATATCCCTATAATCTTCATAGACAAAGAAAAATTAAAAGATAGACAAATAGAAAACTTAGAAACTTTAAGAGAAGAATTTTTAAAAACAGGAGATGTAGAAAAACTAAAACAGTTACTAAACACATATGAAACAAATGTGGCAGGATGGTTACTTAATAGAAAAAAAGACTATAAAGATGAAAGCTTTTCTAAAGGGATACAAAATGAAAAATTTAGAAAAGACTTTGATAATGAGTATGACAAAATTCTAGAAACATTAGATGTATATTTAGAAAAAGAAATAGTACCAAAAGATTTAGCAAGAATAATAGAAATAGTATTAGAAGAAAATGATTTATATACAAGTATGCAAGAAGTAGCAAAGCCACTAAGTGAAACAGAAATGATGCATGACCCAAAAACTATTTTAGAAAAACTAAACAATTCGTTACTAAGAAGCGGAAATGAAAGATATGTAGTAGATATATCACAAAGTGAAAAACTACCATCTGCTGATGAATATAGAAAAAAACTATCAATGCAAGAAATAGTATTAGATGCATTAGGAGGAAAAGACAAAGTAGGAAAAGAAGATATAGAAGGAGTAGATAAAGCCAAAAAAGACCATACTCAAACTCAAGAAAAACAAAAATAG
>CALXQA010000128.1 GCA_944390335.1 uncultured Clostridia bacterium | reverse complement strand
TAGACTATAAAATAATTTGTGGTAAAGATAATGAAGAATGTTTAAATAAATTTTCTTATTCTAATAAACGAGATGAATCTGTAAAGCAAATTAGAATAACAAACGAAACATTGAATTTAAGAAAAAATCATTCTGTAAATGAGCAATCTTTAGCTGTAGTAAAGCAAGGAGATATATTTAATGTTTTAGATACATATGTTGAAGAAATAACTGAACAAAGAAAACACAAAGATTATGACAATATTTATTCACCACATTTTTTAGAATATGTAACAATTGTAGTTGAAAAAAGAAATTGGTATAAAATTAAAACATCTAATGATTTAGAAGGTTGGATTTGCGAAAATGTAGGTAATGAAAAATATGTAGAATTGTTAGAACAAAAATAGGAGGTATATATGGCAATTTTTGAAGTAATTAAAAAAAATAAAGAAGATAATTATATTGTATCTAGATACCCTAAGAGAAATTTTAATACTGGTTCAAAATTAATAGTTGATGAATCAGAAGAAGCATTATTTTATTCGTTAGGTAAAGCTCTAGATTTATTTGGACCTGGCAAATATACATTAGAAACAGGAAATATTCCACTACTAAAGGCGTTAATAAATATTCCTACTGGTGGTAAAAGTGCTTTTACATGTGATGTATATTTTATAGATAAAACAATCCAAAATTATAGATGGGGAACTCCATCAAAAATAGAATTTTTAGAACCTATTTATAATTTTCCAATTCAGATAGGTGCTTGTGGGGAAATACGTTTTCAAATAGATGATTCACGCAAATTTATAACAAAATTGGTAGGGATTAAAAAGAATTTTGATAATGAAAGCATAGATGATTTCTTTTCATCACAAATATTAGTTAAACTTAAAACTTACTTAACTAATTTGATTAAAGAAGAAAAAATATCTATTTTTGAAATAGATAGCAAATTAGAAAGTATTAGTGATTCTCTAAAAGAAAAATTAGAAAATGATTTTGATGAATTTGGTATTAAATTAGAAAAATTCTTTGTTACAAATATTGCAAAACCAGAAGATGATAAACAATATTTAGAATTTAAAGAATTATACTTTAAAAAAGGTGTAGGAATTGCTAGAGCACAAGTGGATAAAGAATTAACTACTATTGAAAGTGAAAAAGAAGCATTAAAAACTACTATTGAGGCTTCTGCAAAAGCTGAAGCTAGAGAAAAACAAGGCTATACTTATCAAGAAGAAAAAGAATATGATATTAAAGGAAAATGGGCTGAAAATGAGGCTGTTGGTCAATTTAATAATATTGGTGTTGGACTTGGAATGATTAGTGGAATGAGTGAAAATGTTAGTAAAACAGTAAGTGGCGCTTTCACTGATATAAATTCAAATAATAACTTATTTTGCAAATATTGTGGCAAAAAACTAGAGAGTGATTCTGTATTTTGTTCAGGATGTGGAAAGAAGGTAAATTAATGAAAAAAATAGTAATATCATTTATTGGATTTATCGTTTTTATAGGATCAGTATTACTAATTAACTATAACACACCAAATATAGATTTAAAAATATATGCTACTAAAGATTCTTTTGCAAATAATTACGCAAATAAGTATCATTTAGAATTTGAAGAAGTGGCTGAAAGTGAAAAAAATAATTATTTTATTTCTTTAGAAAATTTCGAATACAAACAAGTAGACGGTGGTATTGAATTAAATAAATATTTAGGAATAAGCAATTATTTAATAATTCCAAATAAAATAGATGGGCAGAATGTTATTAGTATTAATAAAAAATTATATGAAAATAAAAATATTAAAACGATAGTATTACCTTCTAGTATAACTAATATAGATGATACGACTTTAAAAATAGAATGTGCTAATTCCGAATATTGTGAGTCTTTAGTTAATGATAATAAAGCTACAATGTTAAATGATTCAAATGAAATTGATTTTAATAATTATAATAATATAGTTGAATACAATATTATTGATAATAAAGCAGAAGTAGTTAAAAGTTTTAATATAGATGGTGCTACTATAATTCCAAAAACTATTAATGGTTATGAAGTTAATAAAATAAATATTGATACTGAAAATATAAAAAAAGTATATATTCCAGATTCAGTTTCAATTATTAATATGAAAAATGTGTCTAATAGTTTTATATACACAATTATTGGATTAGTTATTGCATATGTTCTATATTTAATAACTGTTTTAAACGTTTCTACTAAAGATTTAAACAATATGACTAAAAATACTATAATATATATTATTTCAATTATCTACATATTATTTGTAGGATATTTATCTATTAATTATAATTCTAGTTATTATATTGTTTTAATTATAAGTAGTTTATGTTATATATTTTTATCATTAGTTCTAAAGATTTATAAAAAACAAAACATTGGTTATGAAGAAAAAATAAGTAATAGTGGTTCTTTCATTAAAGAATGTCTTATTATACTAGAAAAAACAGATAGAGATAATAAATATAATTTAAAAGATAAATTAAAATATTCTGATCCTATTAGCATTAACGACGTAGAAGAAATAGAAAACGAAATAAAGTCTTGTTTAAATAAATTAAATGAAGATTCTGCTAAAAAAATAGAAGATTTAATAAAAGAAAGAAATACAATTATTAAAAATATGAAAAATTAAATTAGGAATTAAAATATGAAAAAACATTATTATACAGATACCGATATTCCATTTAAAAATGAAAATTTTCAAAAAATATTAACTTTTTATTTATTTAATTCTCCTTGTGAAATATCAAAAGGAACTAAAGAGAATAAAACATATATACCTGTTTCAAAAGTTGATAAGACTTTTAGTAAACAAGGTTGGACCGATAAAAACCTTAATACTTTAATTGCAAAAATGAAAAATATGAGTAATCATTTAGAATATTACCCAATAAGTTCAAATCAAAGTATAAATACTATTGAAAAAAATATCGGTTTATCAGATCCAAATTTTGAAATGATTATTATGCATACTCGTA
>CALXQA010000127.1 GCA_944390335.1 uncultured Clostridia bacterium | reverse complement strand
ATATAACATTATTAATCATATTAAAAGATAAAAAATAAAAATACGGGGAGGAATAAAATGTATAATAAATGTAAAGAACTAAAGAAAAAAACAAAAGGTATAACATTAGTCGCATTAGTTTTAACAATAATAGTACTTTTAATATTAGCAGGAGTAGCAATTTCATTTACTATAGGAGAAGAAGGAATATTTAGAAAAGCACAAGATGCGAGTAAATTGTATGAAAATGCACAAGAAAATGAAATGATAAGTTTAGAAGAAATAAGCAATTATATAGATGATTTAAATAAAGGAAATATAAATAATGGAGAAGATGAAGAAGAGATAAAAGAGAATATACCGAATAAACCAAGATTAAAACAAGGAATGACAGCAATAAAGTTTAACGAACCAACAGAAACAAGTAAAGGAACTGTAGTTGAGACAAATATAAATGATAATTCATGGTATAACTATGATGAACAAAAATGGGCAAATGCAAGAACGGAAGATGGAAGTATGTGGGTATGGATACCAAGGTTTGCATACAGAATAAATGAATCCAATCAAACAGTAGATATAGTATTTTTGCAAGGGACAAATGATAACTATTATGATGAAGAAGGAATATTAAGAGAAGCAAAAAGATGCAAAAATGCGGATGACATAGTAGATACAACAGAAGGTTTTACAGTCCACCCAGCATTTACAGATGAAAGTATGGTAGGATATAGAAATGGAGGCTGGGATAGTGAGATAGAAGGAATATGGGTTGCAAAATTTGAAGCAGGATATGCGACTGGTGGAGAAAATACAGCTACTGTAAAAGCAAGTAGCGTAAACTATACACAGAATCAAGTTTGGACACCAGCAGTAGAAAATGGAACAAATGCAGAAGGAAATTTATCAGCTAGAAATTGGTTAGATGGAATATATGGAGAGAATGAAACAGCAATAAAATATCCAACATTTCAAGGTTCAACATACTCAATGATTTATATATCAACTGGAGATATATATAGTATAAGTAGAGCATTAACAGAAGTAGGAAATATATATGGTTTATCTTCAGATACAGATAGTCATATGATGAAAAATAGTGAATGGGGAGCAATTGCTTATCTAACCCAAAGTAAATATGGTGTATATGATAAAGAAATAGCAATAAATAACCATAATGAAAATAGTGGAGGAACAAGTCAGACAAAAGCAGAAGGAAATAACTTAGCAAGCGTATATGCAGTAACAGGATATAATGATAGTGGAAAGAAATGGAACGAATATTTAGGAGGACAAAATAGTCCATCAAGTACTGGGAACATATATGGAATTTATGACCTATCAGGAGGAATATGGGAAAGAACAGCAGGATATATAAATAATGGAAATACTTATTTATCAATGTATGGAAGTTCATATGTAACAGGAACATCAGATAAATATGCAATAGTATACCCATATAGTGATGAAGGAGCAGATGATATAGAAAGAGAAAAAAATAATTATGCATTAAATACAAAGATATATGGAGATGCTATAAGAGAAATATCTCAAGATGGTGCTGGAAGTACAGGTTGGCATGGAGACTACTCTAACTACCCTCAAAGCAATCATCCATTCTTCGGACGAGGAGGTGTTTTCAGTGATAGTGGGTCTGCTGGTAGTGTAGCCTTCACTGTTACGAATGGAGGATGCCATTTTAGAAGCGGCTTCCGTTGTGTGCTCATTTAGAATAGTGATTTACCTCTTCAAGCGTATATAAGTATTTTACTAAGTTATTTCTCAATGCAGAAATAACTTGACAAAAATTATATAAAATAATATAATTAAAATGGGTGATAGAAATGTTAAAAAGAGAAATGTATTTATCAAGAATAAGAGGTTTTTATGATAGTGACCTTATTAAAATATTAGTAGGAATAAGAAGATGTGGTAAATCTGTAATTTTAAAACAAATAATTAAAGAATTAAGAGATAAAAATGTAGATGAAAGTCACATTATATATATTAATTTTGAATTAATAGAATATGAAGAATTACAAAATTATAAAAAATTAAATGAATATATAAAAGAAAAAATAATAGATAATAAAAAATATTATATATTTTTAGATGAAATACAAAGAGTTAATAAATTCGAAGATGTAGTAAACTCTTTAAGAGCATCTATAGAGAATATAAGTATATTTATAACTGGTTCAAATAGTAAATTATTATCAAATGAATTATCTACTGTATTATCTGGAAGGTATGTACTATTTAATATTTATCCACTATCATATAAAGAATTTATAGAATTAACAGGAAAAGATGGTAGAAGTGAAGAGACTTTTTGGAATTTTGTAAAATGGGGAGGATTACCAAATAGAACTCAATTTACAGATGAAAGTAATATTAAAGATTATCTACATAGTGTATTTGACTCAATTATATTAAGAGATGTAGTTGAAAGGTTAGAATTAAAAGATACAATTCTATTTGATTTATTATTACAATATATTGTAGACACTACAGGACGAGAATTTTCAGCAGAAAATGTTGTAAAATTTTTAAAAAATGAAGGAAAAAATATATCAACTGAGACATTATATAAATATCTCGATGCTTTATGCAAGGCTCTAATGATTAAAAAGATATATAGATATGATATTCATGGAAAAGCAATATTAAAAACTTTAAACAAGTACTATATGACAGATTTAGGTATAGCACAAATAAAAAATAATAATTTTGAAATAAATAAAAGTTTTGCAATTGAAAATATTGTATATAATGAATTGTTAGAGAGAGGATATGAAACATATATAGGAAAGATAAAAAACGGCGAGATAGATTTTATAGCAACAAAAACTAATGAAAAAATGTATATTCAAGTAACTTATTTATTAACAGATGAAAATGTAATAAAAAGAGAGTTTGGGGCATTTAATGAAATAAAGGATAATTATCCTAAATATGTTTTATCTTTAGATAAGGCTGATTTTTCACAAAATGGTATTATTCATAAAAATATAATTGATTGGCTATTAGAAAAATAATCCTAGAGTTTTTCAATCTCTAGGATTATTGATTCTTA
>CALXQA010000126.1 GCA_944390335.1 uncultured Clostridia bacterium | reverse complement strand
AATGAGGATGGAAGTTATACAATTATTACTAATGATGGATATATATTTGATATAACGCAAAAAGAAGAAGGAGGAAATATAGAGATAAGTTATTCTGGAAAAGGAAAGCTAACAGACCCTAGAATAAAAGAAATTAAAGTTTTAAATAGGAATACTAATAGCATAGAAGTGCAAATAGAAGGAATGAACTTAGAAGGAGGAAAGTATTCATATAGCTATAAAAAAGAGGAACAAGAGGAATATATAGAAGCATCACATAATGTATCAGAGAATAGAAATGTATATAATAATTTAGAAGCAAATAAAATATATGATATAAAAGTAGAAGTACAGACAAGCCAAGGAAAAGCACAAAAGACCATAAAAGTATCTACAATAGAGATGCCAATAGATTCTATAACTTTTGGAGATATAGTTTGGGAAAATGAAAAAGCAAAAGTAACAATAGATGCTTCTAATATTGAAGAGTTAACTTTAGAATATAAGGTAAATGAAGATGGAAATTGGATAGAAATACAAAGTGGAGGTAGTATAGATAATTTAGAATTAGGAAATACAGTATATGCTAGATTAACTGATGGGATAAATGAAACAAAATATGCAAGTATAAGTATAAAAGATTTAATTAATCCTAAGATAACAAGCTTTACAGTAGAACAAATAGCACCTAAGGCAATTAGAGTTAAGGTTACAGCTAGTGATAATGAAAGTGGATTGGCAATAAGTGAATCATTTAATTACTATATTGGTGATAAATTAAGTAATTCAAATGAAAATAGTAACTATATATATGAAAATCTTAGTGAAGAAACTAATTACACATTTAATGTAATAGTTAAGGATAAAGCAGGAAATGAAAGTAAGGCAGAAGTTTCTAGTAAAACTGTAAAATCACTATTATCTGTTACAAATGCTGTAAGTAGTAATACAGAAGTATTTGATAATAATGGAAATAAAATAAAAATTCCTAAAGGATTTAAAGTAGTAAATACTAATGATAATGTAAATAAAGGAATTGTAATAGAAGATGTAAATGCAGGAGATGAAATAAGCAAAGGAAATCAATATGTATGGGTTCCAATTGGAAAGATATATACTAATTTAAATGGAGAATATAAAGAAATCAATTTTGGAAGATATGAATTTAATAAAAATACAGGAGTAGCAATTTTAAGACAAGATGCAAAAGACTACAAAAATGGTGTTACAATAACTAATTGTCAAGAGCTAGTAAACAGCACATATGAAAATGTTGAAGCAAAGAATTTAGAAGACTTTATTACCAAGACACAAAATAATGGAGGATATTATATAGGTAGGTATGAAGCGGGAGATCCGGAAGCAACAGAACAAAGAAAATTTCCTTATGAGACTTCTAATCCAGGTGCAACTCCAGTTGTGCAAAAAGGCAAATGGATATATTCTTATGTAAATCAAAAAGATGCAGCAATGTTAGCTACTAATATGTATAGTAATAATACAAATGTACAAAGTGATTTAGTAAATAGTTATGCATGGGATACTGCAATAGTATTTATACAAACATTTAGTGGAGATAATAATTATTCTATACAAGGAGGAATACAAGATACTCAAGCAATGACAGGAAATGCACAAGATGAAAGTGGAAATTATGATTTGAGATGTAATATATATGATATGGCTGGAAATGGAGATGAGTGGTCAACAGAAACTAATTTAAGTGAAACAATGCCATGTGTTAGTAGAGGAGGATACTACTATGGAGCATTACCATACTTTGCAGCAGAAAGACATTCTGGAGGCTTAGAAACTAATGCATATGCCACTTTATGTTTTAGAACCATATTATACTTTTAGTAAAAGATAAATAAAAAGTTTAAAGAAATAAGAAGCTTGTATGATGCATATATCAGTATCTTACAAGCTTTTTAGTTATTGATATAATTGTGGTATGGCTTTATATTAATTTCAAAAATTATGTAGAAAAAATTATTAAAAATATAGATAAAATTGATAAAATACTGTATAATAAGGGGAGGTTAAATATGATAAGTTTATATCTGGATAATTGTTGCTATAATAGACCATTTGATGATTTAAGACAGGAAAGAATTAGAATATATACCATATTCAAAAGAGATAGAGAAAGAAGCACAAAGATTAAAAGAATTTAATATTCATTTTATGGATGCTTATCATATAGCATATGCAGAAATAAATAAATTAGATTACTTTATAACTGTAGATAAACAATTATTAAATGCATCAAAGAGAGCAAATTTAAATTTAAAGGTTATAAATCCTATAGAATTTATAATGGAGGTGATATAATGGCTGTAACAGTAAAAGACTTAGAAAAGATTAGACAGGATGGTCTTAAAGCATTAAGAGAAAAATTGGGACCAGTTGGTATGATAAAATTTATACAAATGTATAGCGATGGAGAAGGAGACTATACTAAGGAAAGAAGAAAAAAGTTAACTAATTTAGAAGAAGAGGATTTAAAAAAATATTTAAGAGAAGAATAGAATTAATTGATTATATAATATATATATCGTAATATTTAATAGAAAAAAGAAACATAGAGGAAAAAATAAAACTATGTATTTTAGACGAATCTAAAATATGTAGTTTTTTATATGCAAAAAATGTAAGTAGGATACAATATGAAAAATAACTTTAAAAAACAAAGAAATAAAAGGAACAACACTAGTAGCATTAGTTGTAACAATAATAATTCTATTAATCTTACCAGAAGTAGCAATAATATTAAGTTTTAGGGAAGAAGGAATATTTAAAAGAGCAGTAGAAAGCACAGAAAAGATGTCAGAAGCACAAGAAAAAGAAAGAATAGAATTAGCAGTAATAAATAGTAAAATAAACAATGTAGGAACATTAGAAATATCAGGAGAAAACTTAAAAAATACATTAGAAGAACAATCTAAGAATAAAGAAGAAATCACATTTATGGACAACAAATAGTAGGAGGAATAGTTGGAGTAAATAGAAAAAGTATAAAAAATTCCTATTCATTAATTGATAGTAGCAAAGATATATGTGGAGAAAATAATGGAACAATAGAAAATTGTGAATTAAAAACATCAGAAGAAATGAAAAAAATTACAGAAGAATTAGGAGAAGCATTTAAAGAAGATACAGAACTAATAAATAACGGATATCCAATATTAAGTTGGCAATAAATTAATATTAAAAGAATTCATTATTTAATGTTAGTATAAACTTTTAGTAGGGGAAAATAAAGAAATAAATTGAATAAGAGATACCTTTTTGGTAGAATATTTTT
>CALXQA010000125.1 GCA_944390335.1 uncultured Clostridia bacterium | reverse complement strand
AATTTTTCTTCATTTGATAACTTATCTACTAAATAATCCTTTCTTTTCATTTAACATATTCTCCAATTCTTTAAAATTGGACAAATGTCTAAAAGTAAAGAAAGATTATTAACTTATCTTTTTACTTTTTCAATGAATACTCTATTACATTTACATCCCTCCTAAAAAAATAAAGTCTATAAATAAAATCATTTATTAATTTCTTCCATCAGTTTTCTTGTCTTTTATCTAATGTTAATTAATAATTTTCTTTACTTATAGACCTATGTCCTAGAGCATATGTTAAACGAAAACAGTAATATTTTCCATAGAAGTAGTAAAATATAGTAAATTTTACCACTTTTTACTACTCTTTATGTAAAATTACTTCTAGAAGTATTGAAACACAAGTATTTTAGTGTTATAATTATTTACGAAATTTGTTTTTATAAAGAGGGATGAAATAATGAAAGTATTAATTGCTGAAGATGATGAAAGGCAGTTACAGAATTTCAGTAGCTTTATAACAAAAGAAACAAATTTTGAAATAGTTGCAAAGACAACTAATGGAAAAGATACGATAGATAAATATTTAGAGGTAAAACCTGATGTACTATTCTTAGATTTAGATATGCCTAATATAGATGGATTAGGTGTATTAAGAAACCTAAAAAACCAAAATGATAAGCGAAATATAATAGTAACATCACAATCAAAAGAATTAATTTCAAATTTATACGATTTTAGTAATATATACAGACTAATGCCAAAACCTTTTCAATTTGATAGAGCTGTATATTTAGCAAAAGAAATGTATCAAGAAAATACTCTTGTATCAGCAAAAGAAACTATTAAAAATATTTTATCTAAATTAGGATTTAATCCTTCTGTTTCAGGTACTTCTCACTTTATAGAATTAATATTTATTAAATATCAAAGAAGAAACAAAAAATTGTCTCTAAAAGATTTATACAAAATTGTTTCGACAGACGCAGGATTATTGACTGCAACTAGCATAAAATGGAGTATAGAAAATGCCTTATCTAGTGCCAAAAGATTTATGAATAAGGATTTACTATACTCCATTTTTGATGATTATAATCCTGCCTTTGAAATTACAATATCTTATTTAACAGATTTGATAGTAAATTATTTGGAGAGAAAATATAAAGGATAGATTTTTTTATGAATCTATCCTTTTACTGGTTATCTAAAAACTCTTTTACAGCACCATTTACCAACCTTGTAAATGATATTCCTGTTTTTCTACTATATTCATTTAATTTATTTATATTAGATTTTCTTAATCTTATTGCTCTATATGTAACTGTCTCTCTTTCACTTTTCCCATAAAATGTTGCATTATTTCTTTCAATATATTCTTCTATGGCTACATTAATAATTTCGCTAATTGTAGCATCATAAACTTTCTCAGATAAATCTTTTAATTTACCATAAATATTATCATCTATATTAATTGTTTTAGTTATTAACGGATTACTATATTTGTATAATTTGTCTCGTATTATCATTTTTCCCTCCAATTTATAAACAAATTATACAATTTATAATTATGTATTCATACTTGTAATATTTATTGTACTTTACAATAAATATTACTGGACTTATCAATAAAATAATTGTATAATCCATATTGAAATATTATTGTCAGAAAGGAGGATTATTATGCATATTTCAGAAAAATTAAAGGAATATTTAGCTGATTCCAAAATTGTCTGTGCATCTAATATTATTGTTACTGATTTGGAAAATATACAATTAGTAGAACTTTCAAATAATAATGTACCTAAAATAACGCCAAATGATAAATTAAGTAATGATATTTTAGATTTAATTAAAAAATGGAATTCTTATGATATTGATAAAAGCGATTTATTTTGTGTTATGAACTATTATTGCTTGAATTTAATAAAAAACGATACTAATAATTATTCCGCCCAAATGATTTATCCACTTTTTAATAAAGACAATAAACTTTTAGGCTTAATCATATTCTTTAGGACTAACAAAGATTATATACTTAGTTCTACAAAGCCAATAAGTACAGCCGTTAAATTTACAAATGAATTTTTAAATGAGGAGAACTAAAATGAATGAAGAATTTATAACTGAAACAGACCTTGAGTACACAAATTCCTTAATGGATGAAAACAGAGATGTATTATTTTCATTATCTAATTATAAGGAAATCAATACAGAAATGACAGAATTAAATGATAGAATTGAACAAATTCCAGAAGAATACAAAGAATTATTTTCTGATTATGATCATCTATTTCATAAAGCTTATGAATATGAAATTTGCATGATGTTTTTTATAGGTTTACGCAAAGGTTTAAGTTTTAAAGAAAAAAATTAGTCTCCTTATAAAATATTTCATATAAGGAAACTATACTTAATTTATAATAGAGATAAGCTTACATTAGCTTATCTTTATTAGCCAAATATTCTTCTAGCGCATTACTAATAGACATATTTACCAACTTATATATAGAAATATCATATTTGTCCTTTAACTTGTCTAATGCCTCTGCAAAAGATTCTCTTATTAAGAGAGAATGTTTAACTGATATTTCACCTTTAGGTTTGATATACATTTTTATATTTTCTTTTTTAATCAATTCTTCAATGCACGCATTTATTAGCTGATTTACAGATGCACTAATTTCATTATCTGATAATTGTTTTAATTGCTCATATAAATTGTTATCAATTTCAATTGTTTTTTTCACTAATTTTTCTTTTTTATAAAATCTACTAAATGCTCCCATTCTTCACACCACTTTTATTATATATACTTTAATATTATACTGGTGCGAAATAAGGTTTTTAACCGTGCTGGAATGCAGAATTTTATTTCTCTACTAAAAAAATATTATGTTATTTAATACATCAAAACATAATTCATTATTACTATATATTATTTTCACAGAGTGCAGGATATATTAAAAAACTCAAATTATTGTAGAAAATATTGATTCTATTATTTGTAGAATTTCTTACAATAAATTTGTCTCTTACATGATTATAATAAACACAAAATAATTTTCCATTGCAAATATAATATGGTATTTTTTAATATTGTGGAATTGTGTCTATAGTAATAAACTCTCCATCATTATTCATTTTTATTGTTATACCTGCAATTCTTGATTTTAAACTATTATCTTCGTAAATCCAATCATCTACAGAATTATCTAATTCTAAATATTTTATATATTCTTGTAATGTTTCCTCATTATTTGTTATATATTCTTTTTTTACAGTAAGATCTATAATTTTATTAGTCTCATTTTCTATCATAAAACTTGCTATTGCATTTTCATAATCATCATTAGTATAAATAT
>CALXQA010000124.1 GCA_944390335.1 uncultured Clostridia bacterium | reverse complement strand
TTAGTATTATTTTATAAAAAGCACTAGTATCATGTATTTTATCTAAGAATAATTTAAATTACTGTATTTTATTGTTATTCTTTTACTAAAATTACTTTAATTATAAAATTTAAATAATAAATTAATTCTTTTATATATACAATGCTATTTTCAAAGCTTGAATTTATTGATAAATAATTTTTAATGTAGTATAAAAAACACAAAGGAGTGTGAAATTTATGATTTTTCCATATGTAAAATATTCTGATGGCACAGAAGTTCTATTCTCTAATATATATGGATAATGACCAAGAATGTATTGATGTTCACTTTGAAAGACCTACTGAAAGTGGATTCGATTCTGTTAGAATAAAATTACCTACCTATGAAGTAACTGTTTGGGAGGGAAATTATACTGATGAAGAAATTGACTTTTTTATACAAGTTTTAAAAAATAGTTGTGATTTATTCTATAAATACGCTAAAGAAGGAGGTCTTAAATTTACCAAGTAAATTTATTTTAATTATTTCTAAAAGTTCAAATATTCTTTATTTTTTATATTGTATACTGTTATTTAATAGTCAATATTAATAATTTCTTTTATATTCCAAGTATTTTTTATTAAACCTTTCTTTAAATTTTTCCATATATTTTTTATCTGATATATAATAGTTACTAGGGTGATCCATGTTTATTATGCACTTTACATTAATATTTTTTACTAAATCTTCATAAATCTTTTTGTCTTTAGCACAATATATAATTATTATTGGATTTATTATTTTAATTTCTTCCCAAATATATTTTTCTTTATATCTTTCATAATAATTATACATAGCGTCTTCATCACTCTTGGTAAATCCTCCTCTTTTGTTTATATTCATATATGAAATATCTCTATTACTTATATTAGGAATATTTAAGCATATATATTCTTGCATTTTTTCTATTCTTCTTGTAATAATATTTCTATTATTTTGTTCCTTATATATTTCTTTAAACCAAAATTCATCATTTGCTTTAGTGCCATTTATTAAGTTGCTTTCTTTTAATATGTATAAAACTGTATTATCTTTTTCTTCAAAGACAAAACCATCATATGTAAAACTAGCTTTGTCTACTTTATTAAATGGTATAGTTATTGCATCTTTTTCTTTTCTTTGTTCTTCTTTCCATTTTAGAAAAAGGTTATTTAATTCTTCTTTCTTTTTCATATTTCACCTATATAATTTATTTTTACTTATTCTATTATACTTAGTATATAAGTTCATATAATATTTTTCAATAATTACATTACACTTTATACTGTTATTTTATCTTTTAAACTATTAAATTTAGCATCTCCTATCCCACTTACATTCTTTATATCTTCTATACTATTAAATTTACCATTTGCTTCTCTATAATCTATAATTTTCTGTGCTGTGGTTTCCCCTATTCCTGGAAGTGTTTCTAATTTTTCTTTATTTGCTGTATTTATATTTACTTTTACTTCTTTACTATTTTCTTCATTATCTGTTTCAGAATTACTAATAATAGTGCTAGAGCCTGCATCTTGTGTCATTAGTTCTATTTCATTTAAATTTTCATTTATTCTTGGTATATATATTTGTGTACCATCTTCTATTACATAAGCTAAATTTATTTTAGATAAATCCGCTTCTTCTGTTTTTCCTCCAGCCTCATTTATAGCGTCAATAATCCTTGCTCCTTCTTTTAATGTTACTACTCCCGGATTATTCACTTCTCCTATAACATGGACTACGACTTTTTCTTCTTCTTTTAAGTTATTTTCTTGATTTTCTTCATTTTGTACTAAATTATTCTCTATTTGCATATCATTATTAATAATTATTTCACTACTTTCATCTACACTATATATATTTTTGTATATATATGCAAAAGTTATTAATAATATAATTGATATGATAATTGCTAATATAATCTTTTGTTTTTTTGTTAAATTTAAAATTATTTCTTTCATTTATATTCACCTCTTGATTTATTTTTTATTTCTTGGTATTATATCTTTTGTATATAAAGGAGAAAAGAATGAAGTTGAAACATTGTTTTATTAGCATAATTTTTATCTTTATTTTTATTTTTTTTGTAGTTTTTCCTTCTAATTCATTTGCATCTTCTGAATTACTTATTAATTCAGAAGCATGTATTTTAATAGATGTTTCTTCTGGGAAAACTCTTTATGAAAAAGATGCAAATAAAAGACTTTATCCAGCTAGTACTACCAAAGTAATGACTGCTATTCTTACAGTGGAAAATTGCAATCTGCAAGATGAGGTTACTGTAAGTTATTGGTCTATTAACAGTGTTCCTGCAACATATACTATGGGACATATTATCCCTGGTCAAGTTTTTACTGTTGAAGAATTATTGAACATAACTATGATTGCTTCTGCTAATGATGCTGCTTTTGCTTTAGCAGAGTATATTGCTAATTTAGATAATCCAGATTATTTAAAGGATTCTTCTAGTGAGGCTAAAGATTCATTTGATAAAAGTATTGCTAAATTTTCAAATATGATGAATGAAAAAGCTAAAGAACTTGGTTGCCTTGATACTAATTTTGTTAATCCTAATGGGATACATGATGAGAATCACTATTCAACTGCTTATGATTTATCATTAATAGGTAAATATGCTTATTCAAATAGTATCATTAGGTCTATTGCTTCTAAAGTTTCTTATGATTTACCTAAAAATGCTGTAAATAATTTTACTAAGTATAATAATACAAATGCTCTTCTTAGAAGTTCTTCAAAGTATTATTATGAGTATGCAAATGGATTTAAAACAGGTTATACTGATGCTGCCGGGTATTGTATTATTGCTACTGCTAAAAAGGATAATATTGATTTACTTGCTGTTGTTCTTAAAGGTAGGTATTTAGAGGATGGAACAGCTTCAAGGGAAAGTGATTGTATTTCTTTATTTAATTATGGATTTAATAATTATACAACTACTAACTTGATTTCAGAAGGTGACATTGCAAAAACTATTGATATTATTAATGGTACTAATGAAAGTAAATCACTTGATTTAATTTCTGCTGATTCTTTAAATTGTCTTGTGCAGAAAGATGAAGTTATAGATGCAACTCCTACAGTTAGTCTTAATACTGTACTTGCTCCTATTGCTAAAGGTCAAGTTGTTGGAACAATAACTTATACTATTGATAGTATAGAATATTCTAGTGAGCTTATTGCTTCTCATGATGTATATAGTTCTAATGTTATGAATATTATTTTAATGCTTTTATGTGCATTTTTAGTTTTACTTTTCCTTGTAACTGTTTTATCTATTTCTAAGAATAAGAAGAGCAAGAAATAATAAAGTTATATATTGAAAAAAATAGTGGTGGCTTTTATTTATTTATATTTGCCCCCACTATTTATTTTTAATAATCTCTTCCTAATA
>CALXQA010000123.1 GCA_944390335.1 uncultured Clostridia bacterium | reverse complement strand
TATTGCCTTAACTTTAACATAAAAATTATAATTTTGCAAGTGTATTTTTGAAACTTATCGACCATTTTTATATAAAATCATATTAAAATTGGTCGATAACTTGACTTTTTAGAAAAAATATAATAATATAATTATGGTGATGATATGGAAAAAATATATAAAAGAGAAAATTATTTAAATAAAATTCGTGGATTTTATAAAGATGATATGATTAAAGTCATATCTGGAATAAGAAGATGTGGAAAATCATTTTTCTTAAAATCAATTATTCAAGAACTATTAGAAAATGGTATAAATGAAAAAGATATTATTTATATAGAGTTAGATAAAAAAGGATACAAAGATATAAAAACATCAAAACAATTAGAAAAAGTAATAGATGAAAAGATAATTGATGATGATTTTAAATATTTATTTATTGATGAAATACAAAATGTTAAAGATTTTGAATCTTTAATTAACTCGTATAGAGAAGAAGGAAATATATCTATTTTTATAACAGGTTCAAACTCTTACCTTTTAAGTGGTGAATTAGTAACAAAACTAACTGGTAGATATATTGAAATCGAAATGATGACACTTTCTTTTTATGAATATGTAGATATGAAAAAATTTTTAAACAAGAATGTTAACGAAAATATTTATTTAGAGTTTGAGGAATACATTAGAAATGGTGGCTTTCCAAAATCTTTATATTACGATAATTATGAAGAAAAAATAACTTATACCTCTAGCGTTATAAATCAAATCTTTGATA
Source organism: uncultured Clostridia bacterium (assembly GCA_944390335.1). Classification (GTDB taxonomy): domain Bacteria; phylum Bacillota; class Clostridia; order TANB77; family CAG-508; genus CAG-793. Next base: position 2,729 of record CALXQA010000123.1, on the reverse strand, counting down.
AAGACATAAAGACAAGTAATAAAATTAAAGATAAAGCTTTATTTGAAAGAATAGAAAAATTTATTATCAATAATTTTGGAGCAGTTATATCTATAAAAAATATATACAACTATTTAAAAAATGAAGTGAAGATAAATGTAGATAGAAGAACTATAAAAAGATATTTAGATATTTTAGAAAAAGCTAAAATTATCTATTCTTGTGATTTATTTGATATAAAATCAAAATCTGTTTTAAAAGGTGAAAAGAAATATTATTTAGCGGATTTAAGTATTTATTACTCTCAAAATACTGACAATAGAATAAATTACGGACCAGTTCTTGAAAATGTAATGTATTCTTATTTAAAAAGCAAAAATTATAAACTTGCTGTTGGTTATATTGGAAAACTAGAATGTGATTTTATTGCTAGAGCAAATTATGATGATTATTACTATATTCAAATTTCTAAAGATATTAGTAATAAAGATACTGAAGAACGAGAATATAGACCATTTTATATGATTAAAGAACTATACCCAAGATATTTATTTACTATGGATATGTTACTTCAAAAAAGAGATGGTGTAAATCATGTAAATATTGTTGATTTTATTTATAACAATAAAAATTTATAAAAAATTTATGGAGGTATGAGAATGAAGTTATATTATATATTACATATACAAAAAATAGTTTTACAAACGATCAAATTAGAAATTTACAACAAGTAGGTGAAGTTATATTTTTAGAAAAAGTCTTTAAATTGGATAAAGCACCTTATTTTGAAGATAATGACGAAAAAATATTAGTTGTTGATCCAGATTGGTATAATTGGGATATAAATGCTAGTCATTTAAGTAAAGTAAAAAACTTAAAAGCAGTTTGTCTATCAACTACTGCTTATGATTGGATAGATTTAAAATATTTCAAAGAAAACAATATAATAGTTTGTAATATACCTAAATATTCAACTGATTCTGTAGCAGAATATGCAATATTCTTGATGATGTGTTTAGCTAAGAAGTTCTCATTACAATTAAAAAAAGATTATAAAAATGGAATATTCTATTCCTATGCTAACCACTGAAATTAGAAATAAAACAGTTGGAATTATTGGACTAGGAACTTTGTTCTCTTTCTAAAAATATTATATATGAATCTTTATTAAATTTCAATGGTAGTATGGAAAAAATTTGCCTTAAGTAGTATAATTTTGTTATTAAATTATCTTGAAGTTGTAAGTGGAGGCAGTTATGAATAAAGAAGAAATATTAGATAGAGTTGATAAACTCATTGTAATGTATAAAAATGGAGAACTCGGTGGAGAAGTAATGCCAGAAGATGCCAATCCACATTTTGAAAGCTCCAGTTTAGAAAATTATTTATATTTTACTTTGCCAATGGCACTAAATTATCAAAGAAATTCTTATACACTTTGGGAAAGTGCGTTAAAAACCTATACTGATGAAGAAACTAGATTTGTATTTGATCCTAAGATGTGTTTACAAAAGTCTTTTGAAGAAGTACAGCATGCTTTAACGAAATATAAAGTTGCACTACAAAAACAAAAGCAAACTGAAATATGGCTATCACTTTGTAACACGTTTGTAGAATTATTTAATGGTGATATAAGAAAGTTATTTGATACATTAGATAATGATGTAGATAAAATTAGAAACTTTATACAAAAAGATAATAAAAAGAAATTTCCATATTTATCTGGAACCAAAATATGTAATTATTGGATGTATGTAATTTACCAATATACTGATAGGAAATACAAAAATATAGAAAATTTAACGGTTGCTCCAGATACTCATGTGTGTAAAGCAACTCATAAATTAGGATTGATTACTGATGATGAATTTAATTCTGGCAGTGTTCAACAAATTGTTATAGATAGGTGGCAAGAATTATTTAAAAATACAAAATATAAGCCAATAGATATTCATACACCGCTTTGGTTATGGAGCAGAAATGGATTTAAGGAGGTTAAATAATGATAGAAAAAGTAAAAAAACAAGTAAGTGAATTATTAAATCAAGATAATTCTGGACATGGAATAGATCACATAAATAGAGTTTTAGAACTATCTTTAAAATTTGCAGAAAAAGAAAATGCTAATAAAGATATTGTTTCTTTGATAGCATTACTCCATGACGTTGATGATTACAAATTATTTGGCATGAATAATGCTGAAAATTTAACAAATACGAAAAAGATTATGGAAGATTGTAATGTAGATAAAAACACACAAGAACAAGTATGTCTTGCTCTTAGTAATATTGGCTATAGTAAAAGATTAAAGGGATTTTGTCCGACAACTCTTGAAGGCAAGATTGTATCTGATGCGGATATGTGTGATGCTTTAGGAGCTAATGGCATTTTGCGAGTTTATACATATAGTTTGAAAAATGGAAAACCTTTTTTTAACAAAGACATATTTCCAATAGAAGATATATCAGCTGAAAAATACACAAGAAGATGTGCTGATAGTAGTGTATGCCATATATTTGAAAAAATATTAAAACTTAAAAGTTTAATGTTAACGGAATCTGGCAAGGAAGAAGCAAAATCAAGGCATCAAATTATTGTAGATTTTTTATTTCATTTATTTGATGAGGAGAATGTTCCTGAGTGGACAAGATATTTAAATGAATATTTAAAAGGTAATGTAAAGTAAGTGAAATAAAATGAATACAAATTATGATTTATTAAGAAGAAAAGAAATAATAGAGATATTAGAT
>CALXQA010000122.1 GCA_944390335.1 uncultured Clostridia bacterium | reverse complement strand
AATTTTAATATATTTTAAATAATTCCTTTTTCTTTAAGGCTATTTTCTAGTTTTTCCGCTGATAAGAATTGTATTCCTGTAATTCCAATGCTTTTGGCTGATTCTATATTTGTCATTAAGTCATCTATAAATAAAGTTTCTTCTGGCTTTGCTTTTATTCTATCTAATACTTTTACAAATGTTATATTATCTTCTTTTATAGTTCCTAATTGATATGAGAAAAATTTATAGTCAAATATGTCTAAATCTTTATTAGTTTTTTCTACATAATCTACCCATTCTTTTACATTATCTGATAAAAGTACTAATGTATATTTATTAGTTTGTTTGACTTTTCTTAATACATCTATAGTGCCTGGCATCTTTTTATCCAATACTTTTCTCATTGTACTTTTAAATTTTTCAATACTTATATTCCATTTAGTAATGCCAAGTAATTTTTCTATATATTCATCTTCTGACATTTTTCCTTCCATAAGTTCTACAAATAAAGGATAATTTTTTGTTTTTTCTAATTCTATTTCTTTTTTAGGAATTTTTATTATTGGTTCTAATTCCTCTGCAATTCCCATAAATCCTTGAATTATAACTTCTGATAAATCTGATATAATGTATTTATACATAATATATAAATTTTCCTTTCTAGTCTAATTTTAAGTATTTTTTCAAAAACATTCCAGTATAACTTCTCTCATTTTTACATATTTTTTCAGGTGTTCCCACTGCTATTATTTCTCCACCTTTATCTCCACCTTCTGGACCTAAGTCGATTATATAATCACATGTTTTTATTAAGTCTAAATTATGTTCTATAACAATTACAGAATTTCCTCCATCTACTAGTCTTTGTAATATATCTACTAGTCTATGAACATCATCAATATGAAGTCCTGTAGTTGGTTCATCTAATATATATAATGTCTTTCCAGTAGAACGTTTTGAAAGTTCTGTTGCAAGTTTTATTCTCTGTGCTTCTCCACCAGATAGTGTTGTAGAAGGCTGTCCTAATTTTATATAACCAAGTCCTACATCATAAAGTGTTTGTATTTTTTGTTTTATTCTAGGTACGTTTTCAAAAAATGTTAGTGCTTCTTCAACTGTCATATCTAGAACATCTGAAATACTTTTTCCTTTATATTTTACTTCCAAAGTTTCTTTATTATACCTTTTTCCTTTACAAACTTCACAAGGTACATAAACATCTGATAAAAAGTTCATCTCTATTTTTATTATTCCATCACCACTACATGACTCACATCTTCCTCCTGGTACATTAAAGCTGAATCTCCCTTTATCATATCCTCGCATTTTAGCTTCATTTGTAGCTGCAAATATATCTCTTATATAATCAAAAACTCCTGTATATGTAGCTGGATTAGAACGAGGTGTTCTTCCTATTGGTGACTGGTCAATATTTATTATTTTGTCTATGTTATGAAGTCCTTTTACTTCCTTGCATTTTCCAACTTTTTCATTTGATTTATTTAAAACTTTATCTATATTTTTATATAAAACCTCATTTATTAATGTACTTTTTCCAGAACCAGATACTCCTGTTATACATATAAACTCACCTAAAGGAAATTTTACACTTATATTTTTTAGGTTATTTTCAGTAGCACCTATTACCTCTATTGATTTTCCATTTGATTTTCTTCTTTTTTTAGGTACAGTTATTTGTTTTCTACCTGATAAATATTGTCCTGTTATTGAGTCTGGTACTTTTGATATTTCTTCTGCTGTTCCTTGTGCCATTACTCTGCCACCATGTACTCCCGCATATGGCCCTATATCAATTACCTCATCTGCTGCATACATTGTATCTGTGTCATGCTCTACTACTATTACTGAATTTCCTAAATCTCTTAATTTTTTAAGTGTTGCAATTAACTTATCATTATCTCTTTGATGAAGTCCAATACTAGGTTCGTCTAATATATACATAACTCCTGTAAGACCTGAGCCTATTTGTGTTGCAAGTCTTATTCTTTGAGATTCTCCTCCAGATAATGTTGCAGCACTCCTTGCAAGTGTTAGATAATCTAGCCCTACATCTATTAAAAATTGTAATCTTGTATTTAATTCTTTTAATATCTGGTCTGCTATAATTGCTTCTTTTTCTGTAAGAACTAAGCTATTTAAGTACTCTTTTATATGTACTATAGACATTTCTGTTAATTCATTAATATTTTTATTTCCTACTTTTACTGCTAAACTTTCTTTTTTTAATCTTGCTCCATGGCATTCTGGACATTCCATATTGCTCATATATAGTTCATAAAATTGCATCATTCCTTGTGATTTTGTTTCTTTATGCCTTCTTTCTAGAGTTGGAATTACACCTTCAAATGGAGTTTTATTTTTTCTTATTCCAAATGCTGTTTCATATTCAAACTCTATTTCCTCATCTCCAGTTCCATAAAGTATTTTTTCCATAAACCATCTTGGAAGATCTTTTATTTTCTTAGATATGTCTACACCATAGTGTTTTGCAATTGCTTCAAAGTACATTTTAGCAATTGTATCACCTTTTTTCATTGTACTTGCACCAAAAGCTTTTACACCATTATATAAAGTTAAGTTTTTATCTGGAATTATTAAATCTTCATCCATTTTCATTAAATATCCAATACCTGTACATGTTGGACATGCTCCAAATGGATTATTAAATGAAAACATTCTTGGGGATAATTCTTCAAAACTAATGTTACAATCAGGACAAGCATAATTTCCGCTATATAGTACTTCTTTTTCTCCTATTATATCTACTGTTACTAATTTATCTGCATATTTCATTGCAGTTTCTATAGACTCGGTAAGTCTTGCCCTTATTCCCTCTTTTATAACTAATCTATCTATAACTATATCAATATTATGTTTTTTCTTCCTATCAATATCTATATCATCTGTAAGTTCAATCATTTCTTTGTCAACTCTTGCTCTTACAAAACCTTCTTTTTGAAAATCTTCTAATAATTTTTTGTATTCTCCTTTTCTCCCTCTTATAACTGGTGCTAAAATCTGTATTTTTGTACCTTCTTTAAGTTCTAATATGCTATCTACAATTTGATCTATACTTTGTTTTTCTATTTTTTTACCACATTTAGGACAATAAGGTACACCTATTCTTGCATACAAAAGACGGATATAATCATATATTTCCGTTACAGTTCCTACAGTAGAACGAGGATTTTTTGAAGTTGTTTTTTGGTCTATAGAAGTTGCAGGTGATAATCCTTCTATAGATTCTACATTTGGCTTATCCATAATACCTAAAAACTGCCTTGCATAAGATGATAAACTTTCTACATATCTTCTTTGCCCTTCTGCATATAAAGTGTCAAATGCTAAAGATGACTTACCAGAACCTGAAAGCCCAGTAATTACAACTAGCTTATCTTTTGGTATTTCTAAGTCTATATTTTTTAAATTATGTTCTTTTGCTCCTTTTATTATAATTTTATCATTCATATTTTGCCCCCAATAAAAATATTTGCTTTACATATTATAAAACAAATGTTTTATAATGTCAA
>CALXQA010000121.1 GCA_944390335.1 uncultured Clostridia bacterium | reverse complement strand
AAAAAAATTATTAATAAATTAAAAAATAAGAAGCAAAATCAGATTTTATTAGACTCGCCTAAAGGAATTTATAAAAATTTAATAAATAGTTCTGATATTGATAACATTATAAATAAAATGCCAAAAAATCTATCAAAAATAGAAAAGGCATACTATGTATATCTTGAATTAGGAAAAATACTTAGTGAAAACCCTGAATTTGTTTTTAATAATAGAGAAGAAAAGGAAAGAAGTTATAATGATGTGATAGATAGCAAATATTATGGTATATGTAAGTCAATTTCAGAATTGTATGTTAGTATCTTAAAAGACAAACGTATAGGAATCTCTGCAGACTTAGTAAAAGAATATCCAGAAAATACACTCACACATATAGATGCAATATTAAAAATTGACGGAAAAAATTATATTGCTAATTTAATTAGTGATTTATCTAGAATAAAGACTTCAAGAAGAGTAAATAATTTTGGGTATGACTTAAGTAGATATGTACAAGATCCAATAATAAAAGAGGAAAATGAATTTTATTTAAAAAGATTAGAACAGCATTATGGCAAGATTGATAGCCTAACAAGAGAGGACATTGAAAAATTAGATAAAAAATTAGGATATAGTTTCTTTGTGCCAAAAATTTCAAAAGAAAATGAAAGAGGCATTTATACAGAAGATACAATAGAATTATTAAGAAAAGATATGGATAATCCAGAAGTATTTAAAAAATATGTATTACATAATCAAGATGTTCCAAAAGAAGATTTATTGAAATATAAATTAGACTATATTTTTGAAAATATAGATAAAATTACAAAATATAATAGTAATGTAAACTATCTAGAAAATATAAGATACTATATGTATATTGCTAGAAAGATTTTATCTAAAGAAGAATGTTTAAGGATACACGCTTATGCAGCTACCGTTGGAAATGACTTATCTAATATAATATCAATTTTGAAAGTAAAACCTTTAAATGAAAATGAAAAAGATAATATATATTATGTATATTCTACTGAGGATAAAAAATATATATGCAAAACACCAGAGCAAATGAAACAATTTATAGATGGTATAGATAAAAATTCATTACACATAATAGGAACATTTGATAGATTTAATCCAAAAAAAATTGATGAACTGGGATTATATTTGTAAGTTATAATGATAATATGTTAAGAAATTCAAATAAATACATTATAATACTTAATAAGAAGTATTATAAACGAATTATTTATTATAAAATAATAGGAGAAAAATGTGATGAAGTTTGATATATGTGAAGTACAAGAAAAAAATAAGGATATAATTTTAAATTTAATGCAACTTTATACTTATGAATTAAGCTTTTTTGAAGATGACACAACGAACTTTCAACTATTAGATAATGGTTTATTTAAATTAAGCAAGTATATAGAATTATATTGGACACAAAAAGAGAGACATCCATATATTTTAAAATGTGATGGTAATTTAGCAGGCTTTGTTCTAGAAAGATTTAATGAAGATGGAATGAATGAAATAGCAGAATTCTTTGTTTTAAATAAATACAGAAAGCATGGAGCAGGAACATTTATGGCAAATGAAATGTTTAAAAGATATAATGGAAAATGGGAAATAAGAACTTTACTAAAAAACAAAAAAGCTCAAGAATTCTGGAGAAAGGTTGTTAAGTCTGCTAGTAATGGAAATTATGAAGAGCATTTTATAAGAGATAATACTAGATATGCTTTTTATTTTGAAAATTAAAAATATAGGAAATTACAGTAATGAAGTGAAGCTAAATTATTAGACAAAAAAATTTAATAAGGAGGTTTTGTTCTGCCAGAAATAAAAAAGTTCTAATAGCAATGTTACTTTCTTTATTAATAATATTTCCAGATTTATATCAATAAAAACAGAAATTTTAATAATAAGTTTAAGTTTTATCCCAATTATGATATCTGCAATATGGTTAGGATATAAATATGGTAAAATAATAGAGTTATGTATGATTCCAATATAAAAGAACAGATGAACTTGGAAAACCATTAATTGTAAAAGGTTATTTAGAATAGGAGTGTAAATAATGGATATAGAAAAATATTTATCTAATTTTTATAGAGGAACAAAGAATCCTAACTTAAAAGTTATGAAATTTTTAATGGAGGAATTTAACCATCCAGAGAATAAACTGAAAGCAATCCATATTGCAGGAACAAATGGAAAAGGTAGTGTAACAGAAATGATTACAAATGTATTAATAAAGGAAGGGTATACTGTAGGAAAGTTTATAAGTCCTCATTTAATACATTATAATGAAAGGATAAGCGTAAACAACAATAACATAAGTGACATTGAAATGGAGGAATTAATAAATATAATTAATCCATCAATAAAAAAATATAATTTTGAAAATGATATACCTGTTACATTATTTGAATTAGAGACAACAATGGCACTTTTGTATTTTAAAGAAAAAAATTGCGATTTTGTTGTATTAGAAACAGGACTTGGCGGTTTATATGATTGTACAAATATAATTAATCATCCACTTGTAAGTGTTATTACATCAATTGGATATGACCATATGAATATACTTGGAAATACATTACCAGAAATAGCGTATCAAAAAGCAGGAATTATAAAGGAGAATTCTAATACAGTAATATGTAATCAAGAATCAGAAGTTGATAATGTATTTATTAATGAATGTAAAAGGAAAAATAATATTTTGCACATTATTAAAAAAACAGACATTTCTAATTACTCTTTTGATAACAATTTTCAATATTTTGACTATAAGAATTATAATAATATAATTATAAATTTAAAAGGAAAAGTTCAAGTGCAAAATGCTTGTTTATGCCTAGAAGTATTTGAAATATTAAATGCTTTAGGGTATAATATAAGTTTTGAAAATATAAAAAATGGTTTAAAAACAGTTATACACAAAGGAAGAATGGAACAATTAAATGATAAACCTTTAATTATCTTTGATGGTGCACATAATGAGCCTGCAATAAAAAATTTACAAGATATGATAAAAATGTATTATAAAGAAATGAAAAGAGTTTATATTATTTCAATATTGAAAAGAAAAGACTATACTAAAATGTTGAGAATAATTGCAGAGGACAAAGATGCTACATTTATTCTAACTTCAGGAAATGACACAAATATATATGTATCAAGTGATGACTTGTATGAATGTATGAAACAATTTACCAAGAATGATAAAATATATAAGAAAAGATTAGAAGATGCTATAGAATATGCAAAGAATGCTAATTTTGATACAGTAAATTTTATTATTGGTAGTTTTTATACATATGGAACAGTTATCAATACAATAAATAATTTTATAAGTACATAACTATTCTTTATAAAATAATAATATGAAGATATATAAGACAATGGAAATTATATAACTATAAGATATATTTACTAATTAATAAATAATAATGATATGGGAGAATATATAATTTGAACATATAAAAAAGTAAAAAAGAGTTGCAGTAAAATTGCAGTAAAACGGATAAATAAAAAGCCTACAATTAGCATAAATACTACATTGTAGGCCTTATTTTTACTGGTCGAGGTGAGGAGA
>CALXQA010000120.1 GCA_944390335.1 uncultured Clostridia bacterium | reverse complement strand
CATAATCCAATTGCCAACGCTCAACATCTGTTAAAACTCCATCTATATCTATTCCAATTCTCATAATTAGTTTCTCCAATCTTATAAAAATGAGTTTTTATCATTTAAACCTTTCTTATTTTGCTATGTCTTATTCACAATCATATCTACTTTTCCATCTTTAAGATATATAATCTTATTTGAATTACTGATTGTAGATTTTCTATGTGCTATTATAATCACTGTACTGTCTTTTGATATTTTGTTAATTATCTTTTGCATCATATCTTCTGTTCTTAAATCAATACTTGAAGTTGGTTCATCAAAAATATAAATATCTGCTTTATGTAGCACCGCCCTCAAAAAAGCTATCATTTGAAGTTGCCCAAGTGATAATTTTTCTTTGCTAATATTCTCGTTTAAACCATTTTTAAAACTATTTAATACTTTTTCAAATCCTATATCTTTTGCAAGCAATTCTATCTTTTCATCAGTTACGTTATTGCTTCCAAGAGTTATATTGTTTTTTAATGTATCATCTAAGATATATGGTGTTTGTGATATATATGATATATTTTCTCTAATATCTCTTATTTTTATATTTGATATGTCTTCATTATCTATTAATATTTTTCCCGACTTTATAGGATATAGTCTCATAAGTATGTTGGCAAGTGTAGTTTTTCCAACTCCTGTTTTTCCTGCAATCGTTACGACTGTTCCTTGTTTTATTACAAATGAAATGTCTTTTAATACATTATGTTCTCCATATTGCATATATACATTTTGAAATTCTATATCACCTTTTAAACTTTTTTTACTTTCACCCTTCTTTATATCTTCTACTCCATCTTCTTTTAACAATACATTTATTCTTTGTAATGACATAAATGAAGACTGTATTTCTTCTAATTGGTCAAATATTTCATTTAAAGGTGTTCTACATTCTTTAATGTAATTTATAACTAAATAAATGCTTCCTAAAGAAAAGACTCCATCTATATTTAGAGCATATTGTAATATAATATAAATTGCTAAAGCTTGTATTATTGTTGATAGTGGATAGGAAAAACTCTCTAAAAAAATGAATTTTTTTCTAAAAACAAATTCTTCATCCAATGTATCATTAATTTTTTGAGCTGTACTTTTCTGCAAATGAAATAAATATGTTAGTTTATTTTTATTATACATTTCTGAATATTGCATATTTTCTTTATCTCTTCTGTTTAATATTTGTTTGCTACATTTTGCAACTTGATGCGTAAATATATATGAAACAAGTGCTGTTAATATCATTGCCATGCTTCCTATAATAGCTAGCTTAATATCTGCTAAAAACATAAACGCAACCATTATTGCAATATATAAAATATCATTTACCAGAACTTGTAGTGTTCCTAAAAATAGTGATGAAACATTTTCTATGTCTGCCGTTAACCTTGTGTAAATTTCAGATGAATTGTATTTTTGATAAGTAGTCATGTTCCATTTTAGAACATGACAAAACAGCTTTTCTCTTAAGTCTTTAAGTATCTTTGTCATAGCTTTATTAATTGCTGTATTTTTCAAGTCTTTTGCAATGATTAGAAAAATATGTATCAAAATATATATTATTACTAGGTTTCTTAAAATTATTGTAATATTGGTATTATTAAAATCAAGATCTAATATTCTTTTTAGAACAAATGGATGCATGGCATTTAGTATGTTTGCTAAAATTAAAGTCATAGCAACTATTAAAAATATTTTAACATTTTTCTTTAGTATGGATTTCATCTTTTTTCTCCTTTTCTTCTAACAAATATACTTCTTGGTAAAATTTATTTCTCTTGACTAATTCTTTATGAGTTCCACTATCTACAATTTTTCCATCTATTAGTACATAAATTTTATCTAATTTTTCTAAACTAGATACTTTATTTGAAATTACAATCAAAGTTTTATTTTCCACTTCATTTAATATATTATTCATTATTCTCTTTTCTGTATTTGAATCTAATGCAGACATAGTATCATCATAAATATTAATTTGTCTTGTATTAGATAAATTTCTTGCTATTGATACCCTTTGCTTTTGACCTCCAGAAAGTTTTACACCTTTCTCTCCTACAATTGTTTTTTCTTTATTTTTTAATTTTTGTATATCTTCTTTAAGTTCTGATTTTTCTAAAATATTGTTTAATTCATTATCTTTTAAATTTTCCCTTATATCAATATTAGATTTTATTGTATCATCTAATATAACATTCTGTTGGAACGCATAATTAAATTTAGAAAATAAATCATCTTTCTTATATGTACTTATATCTTTGCCATTAATAAATACCATGTTTTGTGGAATTTCATAAAAGCCTGATATTATATTCATTAAAGTAGTTTTTCCACTTCCTACTTGTCCAACTATTCCTATTTTATCTCCATTATGAATTATCATATTAATATCAACTAAGGCTGGCTTTTTTGCATTGTCATACCAATATGATAAATGTTTAATTTCTATTGTTTCGATTTTATCTAAAGTTTCTCCAACATTTGCGTATTCATCTAAGTTTAGAAAATAATTAAATCTATTTAGTGATTGTCTTAAATATGGCATTTTTTCTAATAAGTTTTGCATTCCTGCTATAAAATTACTTAATGCATTACTTATATAGCCGATAAAAGCAGTTAATTCACCAACTGTCATTGTATTTAATCTTATGTAATGTATGCCTACTGTAAAACTTATAATATAACACAAGCCATTTAAGATATTTATAATTCTATTTATTTTATTTTTATCTACTCCTACATCATAATCGGCTTTATACATATTTTGATTTATGCTTTTAAATTTTTCTATTTGTATGCCTTGCTGATTATATGATTTAATTAATAGAAAACCATCTGTGTTTTGTTCTATATTTTTCGATAATTCAACATAAGTTTTTCTTGATATTTCAATTTTCTCTTTTAATCTTTTATAATAATGTAGCATGCAAATTATTGCTACTGGAAAAATAGGAATTAGACATAAAGCTAAATCTTTATTAAACTGTCCCCCAATTAAGATTATCGCCATAAGAGGAGCAATTACAACTTTTGTAAGATTAAACCAATTATTTCCTAATATTCTATGAATAGATAAAATTTCTTTAGATAAATATGCTAGAAAAGCTCCTTTATTTTCTTTTTCAAAGTATTCTGGTTTTACTTTCTGTAAGTGTTTAACTACTTCTTTTCTTAAATATGTATCACTTTTTCTTGAAATTGTAAAATAAAGAAATCGATGTAGCAATCTTGGAATAATGGAAATTACAGTATAAAATATTAGCCAATATACTTCTTGCATAATAAGTACTTTATCTATATTTGCTTGTGTTAGTATATCTAATATTTTTCCTATACTTTCTGGTATTTTATATGCTATATATATTGATATTGTATGAAATACCACTCCAAGCAAATGATAAGGCAGTATTCTATTTAATTCTTTTGTTATTATCTTGTTATATTTTTTCATTTGGAACTCCCTTTTAGTAAACTATCATTTCTACCCCGTCTTCTTTTATGATTACATCTTTTAAACATTTTTTCATTAATTCTTCTCTTGTATCATCTCTTAAATGAGTAGCTATAATTTTATTTTTATATGTTTTCCTTATTGTTTCTATG
>CALXQA010000119.1 GCA_944390335.1 uncultured Clostridia bacterium | reverse complement strand
TTATATTGTTTTATTATAATCGCTAATACTATACTAATATAAATTGCTGTTGATATTGTAAGTAGTATAATATTTATTACATCTATATTTCCTCTACTAATATCTGTAAAGATTAATGTAAAATTTAAAAATGGTACTAAAGCTAATAAGTTTGTTGTTTTTATTCCTACCATAAAAGCAATCATTCCTGGGAAAAACGATATAAAAGTTAGAGGAGTTAATGCACTTTGAGCTTCTTTAAATGTCTTTGATTTACTTGCTATTGCAATACATAGTCCACTTATAAAGAATGAATATGCAATAATTACAATTAAAGAAAATACTATGCTAATACCCGAATACATAATATTTGTATCTTGATATATTGAAAACATATTATTTGATGCCCATAAAGCTATAACTGCTAAAATTAAGCTTATTACCCCTGTGATAATAGATGAAATTGTAACTCCTAAAAATTTTCCTACAATTATATCTCTACTTTTTATTGGAAAAGTAAGAAGCGTTTCTAAAGTACCTCTCTCCCTTTCTCCTGCTGTTGTATCAGTTGCAGGATATGTTGCTGATACTGTTATTGCCATTATAATAAATAAAAATGCATAGTTTTTTACATAATCTGCAAAAAAATTATTTGTTTCTATAGTATTTTTTTCTACTGTAATTATATTTAATACATTATCTGGATTAATATTATACTCTTCTAAACATAATCTTTGGATAAACTCTTTATATGTATTATAAAATTCTTCTACCATTGCAGATGCATATGTACTTGTATCTGAAGAATCACTATTTACTATATATTTACTACCTTCTTTTGTTATATATAAATTAATTTCATCTTTATCTAATTTTTGTTTTAATTCATCTACCGTTCCCGTATATATTTCTATATTCATTTCATTTGCAATATTTTTTTCTATACCAGACATTTCATATGCAAAACCTATTTTATTATATTTTTCTATATCCATGTTAGCTTGTGACTCAAATAATGCAGACATTCCAATTACAAGTAATGGAATAAATATAGGTATAACTAGCATCATTACTAAAGATTTTTTATCTCTAAATAGTTCTCTTAATTCTTTTTTTAATATATTTTGCAGATTACTCTTCATTAAAAGTACCTCCTATTAATTTAAAAAAGGCATCACGCAGATTAGTTGTTTTTGTATATTCTTTAATTTCTGATGGTGTACCTTTTTTTATTACTTCACCTTTATTTATCATAATAACTTTATCACATATGTTTTCTGCTTCTTCCATATAATGTGTAGAATACAGGATTGTCTTTCCTCTTTTCCTCTCCATTTTTATAAATTCTAATATTATTTGACTAGAAATAATATCTAACCCAGTTGTAGCTTCGTCTAATATATAGTATTGAGGATTATGTACTAAACATCTAGCCACATTTACTTTTTGAGTTTGCCCAGTTGACAAATGTTCTATTTTATTATACAAAAATTGCTCCATTTTAAGTACATTTGCAATTTCTTTAATTCTTTTTTCTGCTTCATCTTTTGGAACATCATAAATTTCACAGCACATTTTTAATAATTCATAAGCTGTTAGTGTATCATATAGCTTTGTATTTCCTGATAAATATGCAATTTTTTGCTTAATTTTTAGTTCATCATGCCTATATTCCATATTATCAAATGTTATTTTACCTTGAGTAGGCTCTAATATGCCTGCTATCATTCTAAGTAAAGTAGTTTTACCTGCTCCATTTGGTCCTAATATTCCAATAATCTCTCCATTATTTGCTTCAAATGAAATATCTTTATCTGCATAAAATTCTTCTTTTACATTTTTATCTTTAGTTCTAATAAACTTTTTAGTTATATTTTCTACTTTTATCATACATTCTCCTTTTTGTAAATTCTATTATAAGTTTTATCATTAACTTTAATTATCTAAATCGTTACTATTTTTCTTAGAATCATAAATTGCTTGTATAAAACTTTGATCTATGCTATTTGCCTCTTCCTCAGTCAAATATCCATTTTCAATCATTGATGAAATTACTTTATTTTGCCTCTCTTTGCAAAGAGTAGCACTTACAGTTGGAGCATATGCACTTGGTGCATTTGGTATTCCAGCCATCATTGTACTTTCAGCTAAATTCATATCAATAGGCTCCTTATTTAAATACCCTTTGCAAGCTTGTTTTATTCCATAATATCCATCACCAAAATATATTGTATTTATATATAATTCCAAAATTTCATCTTTTGAATATTTATTTTCTAATTCAATTGCCATAAACATTTCTGCAATTTTTCTTCTTACAACATTATCCTCCTCTAAAAAATATAAATTCTTAGCAACTTGCTGTGTTATTGTACTTCCTCCTTCTTGAAGCTTTCCACTTGTTATATTTGTAACTACTGCTCTTGCTATCCCTATTATATCAATTGCTCCATGTTCATTAAATCTATGGTCTTCTACTGCAATAATTGCATTTAAATAGTCTTTTGGTACTTCATCAATGCTTACAAAATAGTAGTCATTTTTTATATCACTAACTTTATCTGCAATTGGCTGAATTTTTATTTTATCTTCATAAAGTGTATATCCATAAAGACCTAATCCTACTCCACTTACAATTATTATAATAAATAAGATAATTAATATTTTTTTTAAAACTTTCATATTTTCCCTCTTGATTATTATTATATAAAATTGTGAATTTGTCAATAAAAAGTCCTAGCCGCTTTGGCTAGGGGTGTTTTTAGATTATTAAACCATCATATATTACATTTTCTAGCATTATAAAATGAATTCTATCCGTTCCTTCATATTTTGCAAACAGATATCCATTAAGTCCATCTAATAAAACTCCGTTTTTACTAAATACAACTACCTTATTTATTCTCCGATACTTTTTATAAAAGTTTTGGATTTTCCTATAGCTTAATCCTAGTGGATTAAGTATTGATAAATTTACTAGTAAATTATTAGGACATTCAGTTAGCCAATCTTCTGGAAATACCTCTAGTTCTCCAAACCGCCTTCTTTCTTGAGAATCACTTAGACTTTCTTTATATTGCTTTATTTCTCTTTTTATTTCTTTTACTCCTTCTTCTCTTTTTTTATCTTGTAAGTATTGAAATTCATAAGGCAATAAATTTCCCTTTGTGTTATTACAGTCCACACATGTCGGTCTTAGATTATTTGTAATTGTTGGTCCTCCAAACTCTTTTGGAATTAAATGGTCAATTGTTAATTTGCTAAAATATTTTTTTGTATCTTTAAGTTCTTCAGAATCAGTACTAAATTTTCTTTTGCAGTAATAGCAATCTTTTCCATACATAATATATGCTAGTTCTACCATAATTGAGTCAAAATCCAAAAGCCGATGTAGATAAAGATTTCCTTCATTTATTTCTGCTGCTCCATTTTTTAAGGACATATTATAATTAGGTAATTCTAAAAACATAATATCTTCCTCCCTACAATTAAATAATCATAGTTTACTACAGTTTACAATAATATATTATCATTTTTTATACCATATGTCTATATAAAAATATTCATAAAGTTGTAGACTTTTATAAATTATTATGGTAAGATATATAAAGTAATATGCCGTTGTGGCGAAATTGGTATACGCACAGCACTCAAAATGCTGCGGGAAACCATGTGGGTTCGAGTCCCACCAACGG
>CALXQA010000118.1 GCA_944390335.1 uncultured Clostridia bacterium | reverse complement strand
AAGAAAGAATAAAGTTTTAGAATTCATTTTTTAAAACTTTATTCTTTTTAATTATAAATATAAAATACTTCTGAAGCTACAATAACCTGATGCATTTGTTTCAAATCTTTACATCTTAAATAGAATGTTTTTTATTAGGATACTTTTGTGGTACAAAATAAGACTTAAACTTTTTTCTAAAGCTTTTTTCTTTCTCAACTTTTTGAGACACCGTTGCAAAAATTTAATCTACTCTTTTTCTTCACTTTTACATCTTTGCTCTAATTGTATTTTTGCATTTCTAATACTAGATAAAACTTTCTCTTCTAATAATGCCTTAGAAACATAATTTGTAAGATATTGTGCAAAATGTATACCACTATTATCTAATTCTAATAATTCCGTCATTATATCACTCTTAGTAGCACATAATATAATTGCTACTGGTGATTCTTCTCCTTCTGCTTTTTCATACTTATCAAGCCATCTTAAATATAATTCTACTTGTCCCATATATTCTGGTTTAAAATCATTTTTTTACATTTCTAATTGATTAGACACATCTGACTAATTTTATATTTCATTGATAGATAATTTCATTTAAACCAATTTCTTTTGCTCTACTTTTTATATTATTTATCTTCCATATCTAGTAAATAACTTTCCAATTCATTACTTAATAACTTTTCTGTATATTCTGGTATTTTTAAAACCTTAATTATTTATTTTTTAATAATTAAGGTTTTATTATTTTTTATTCTTTCTATTCTTCTTTATCTAAATCTTCTGGATCTTCATTTATAGTTTCTATACTTACTACTTTTCCTCCATCATTTGTTCTCATTAAAGTTACACCTTGCGTATTTCTTCCTAATACACTAATTTCTTTTGCTTTTATTCTTATTACTGTACCTGTATCTGTAATCATCATAACGTCTTCTTCTTCATTTGCTATTCTTATTCCTACTATATCTCCTGTTTTTGGTGTTACTTTATATGTAATGACTCCTTTTCCACCTCTTGTTTGTACTCTATATTCTTCAAGTTCTGTTCTCTTTCCGAATCCATTTTCTGTAATTGCAAGCAATGTATCTTTACTATTTTCTATTATAGATTCCATTCCTATTACTACATCATCATTATCTAATCTAATTCCTATAACACCTTGCGCTGTTCTTCCTACAGGTCTTACATCTTTTTCACTAAATGTAATGCTCATTCCTTTTTTAGTTACTAGCACTATATTATCTTCTCCATCTGTTAATCTAACGTCTATTAATTCATCATCTTCTTTTAGATTAATTCCTTGAAGTCCTGTTTTTCTTGCTGAGTCATATTCTTTAAGTGGTGTTTTCTTTATTAATCCAGACTTAGTTGCCATAAGCAAGAATTTACCATCTTCAAAATTCTTTATTGGAATAACTGCTGTTATTTTTTCTCCTGCATCTAATGATAATAGATTTACAATAGCTGTTCCTTTTGCTGTTCTTCCCGCTTCTGGTATCTCAAATCCTCTTAACCTATATAATTTTCCTTTATTGCTAAAGAATAATATTATATCATGTGTTGAGGCGCTAAATATTTGTTTTACAAAGTCATCTTCTCTAGTTGTCATTCCTGTGATGCCTTTTCCTCCTCTTCTTTGACTTTTATATGTGTCTTGTGGCATTCTCTTTATATATCCAAAATGTGTTAATGCTATTATTGAATGTTCTTCTGTAATTAAGTCTTCTTCATTAAATTCACCTTCTGCTGCAACTATTTTTGTAAGTCTTTCATCTCCGTATTTTTCTTTCATTTCTAAGCATTCTTCTTTTATAATGTCATATACTAGTTTATCACTTGATAAAATTTCTCTTAAATGTGCTATAAGTTCCATAAGTTGTGCATATTCTTCTTCTATCTTTTCTCTTTGTAAGCCTGATAGAGTTTTTAGCCTCATGTCTAATATTGCTTGTGCTTGGATATCGTCTAGTCCAAATCTTTCCATTAATCTTTCTTTAGCATCATCATAAGATTCACGGATTATTTTTATTACTTCATCAATATTATCTATTGCTATTCTTAATCCTTCTAATATATGTGCTCTTGCTAAAGCTTTATCTAAGTCAAATTTTGTTCTTCTTAGTACAACTGTTTTTCTATGGTCAATATAATAGTCTAAACATTGTCTTAATGTTAATATCTTAGGTTCATTATTTACTAGAGCAAGCATTATTATTCCAAATGAATCTTGCATTTGTGTATATTTATATAATTGATTTAATATAACTTTTGAATTAACATCTCTTTTTAGTTCTATTACAACTCTTACTTTTTCTTCTCTATCTGATTCGTCTCTAACTTCTGATATTCCTTCTATTTTTCTATCTCTAACTAATTGGCTTATATCCATTATTAATTTAGCTTTATTTACTTGATATGGAAGTGAAGTGACAATAATTCTTTGTTTATTTCCACTCATTTCTTCTATTTCAGCTTCTGCTCTTAATGTTATTTTTCCTTTTCCTGTTGCATATGCTTGTTTTATACCATCTCTACCTAATATTAGTCCTCCTGTTGGGAAATCAGGTCCTTTTACTATTTTAAATAAGTCCTCATCTGATAAATCTTCTTCTGATTCTATTATTTTTATAATTGCATTTAATATTTCTGTTAAGTTATGAGGAGGTATATTTGTAGCCATTCCAACTGCAATACCAGATGAACCATTAACAAGTAATGCTGGTAATTTCCCTGGTAATACTGTTGGCTCTTGTCTAATACCATCAAAGTTTGGCATGAAGTCTACTGTATCTTTTTCTATATCTGTTAGCATAGTTTCTGCTATTTTAGACATTCTAGCTTCAGTATAACGATAAGCTGCTGCTCCATCACCATCAATAGATCCAAAGTTACCATGTCCATCTATTAATGGGTATCTTAAAGAAAAGTCTTGTGCCATTCTTACCATTGCATCATATACTGATGAGTCTCCATGTGGATGGTATCTACCTAAAACATCTCCTACAGTAGTTGCTGATTTTCTATATGGTTTATCTGTTGTTAATCCATCTTCATACATAGTATAAAGAATTCTTCTGTGAACTGGTTTTAATCCATCCCTTACATCTGGAAGTGCTCTTTGTACAATTACACTCATAGCATAGTCAATATATGCAGTTCTCATTTCTGATTCTACATCTCTTTCAACTATCTTTCCTTCTGTAAATTCTGGTTCTTCTTTTTTATCCATTTGTCTACCTCTTTTCGTGCTTTTTTTACTTTATTTATTATACTAAACCATATTGAATTTTGCAAGGAAAAATATTGTTTTTTGTTAGATTTTTCTAATGTTTATATTATAAAAATTTAAAAGCGATTTTGTAAATAGTAAATATTAATTTATACTATTATTTTCATTATTATTTAAAACAAAACCATGCATTTAGGATAATGATATTATATCTTAAATACATAGTTTATTTGTTATTTATATATTTAATTTTTTAATAAATCTTATAATATATACAGCCTCAAGGCTTCCAAGCTTTTTCATTTATTTTATTCTCTTTTTTATATATTAACTTTACATTCTTTATATATTTTCTTATTCTATCCACAGGTGGCCTCCTCGGCTGCACGATAGTTTTACTATCATGCAGCCTGCATATGTGCAAGGCACCTATGCCACCATCTAGTTCTCTGCCATTACCTATTT
>CALXQA010000117.1 GCA_944390335.1 uncultured Clostridia bacterium | reverse complement strand
AAAAAAATAGACTATTGATAATTTTTCAATAGCCTACTTTAAAATTATTTTTTCCTTCTTCTAATAATTACTATTATTATACCTACAATAATTATTAGTACTGGTATGCCAAATATTATTGCTAAAACTATTCTATTTTGCTGTTCTGTATATGAATCAAATGTTACTATTCCAGTATCTTTTCTAATTCTTATTGCATCTTCCCTATCTGACAAATATGCAACTGTATTTAGTATTATGTCTTTATTTTCTCTAAGAGATATTGGTGTTCCTATTGAACCTGATAGTTGAATTATATAGTTTGATGCAAATAGTGCATTTGAATATGCAACTAAGGTTGCTTGTGTATCATCATCTATTTGTTTTGTTAATGTTTCTGCTAATATAAATGGTCCTGTTTCATCTGTATCTAATTTTTGGCTTATGTCTGAGTTAACATTTTCTCTATAATATGATTCTTCTGTTGATTTAAGAAAAGGACTTGCTGTAACATTTAGTTTTTCCATTTCTTCATCTGATACATTGTTTATTCTTCCTGCATCCATTAGAATTACTGAACCATCTGTATATAAATCTTTTACTATACTATTATATGTCATTTGTGGAATTATTAAATCCGGTGCTCCGGCAACCATGTTATTTGTCGATTGCTCACATACTATTCCATTTGAAAAGCTTATTCCAAATTGTGATAATATTTTATTAATATTAGGCATGCTAACTTCATTTTGTGTAGTTTGCACCGTTACATATGGGTCTTGCAACCATATAATTTTTCCTCCACCATTTATATAGTTTTGTATTTTTTCAGTCTCTAAATCTGTAAAATCTGATGTTGGGTTAGCTATAATTAATATATCACATGTTTCTGGCATATCTACTGATAATAAATCTAATGTATTTACATCATTTACATCGTTTTCTATATATGTCTTAAGCATATATGCTGCTCCAGAATCATCTATTCCATATTCACCATGTCCTGTTAAGAAATATATTTGTGGCTTTTTTGCTATTGTAACATCTAATATTGCATTTGTTAATTTTTGCTCTGTTATATCTATAGTTTGATATGTTGTACTATCATATGTATACATATCATTAGCATCTATAATTTTATACCTTTGACTTGATTGAACTGCTACTAATTTAGCATCTGTAGTTACACCATATTCTGATGCTAAATCTGGTCTTTCTGATGTATTTATTAATTGTATTGTAATTTTATCATTTATATCTTTATATTGTTTTGCAAGTATGACGGCTGTTTCTGTATCTTCATATCCAAAGAAATACATTGTTACATTTTGCTCAACATTTTTTATTTGCTCTTTTGATTCATCTGATAATGAGTATATTTGCTCTTTTGTAAAGTCTATTGGTGTTATATCTAAATTAGAAAATACTATATTTACAATTATAAATATTGCTAATAATATTAATATTAGAATAGTTATAAAAAAAGTATCTTTTATCCATTTTTTCTTTATTATTTCTATAAATCTTCTCATATTTTCACCTCCTACTTAACACTCTTTCTTCTTTGTAATACTATAATTGTTAAGATAATAAATAGGGCTGAAAATGTTAATAATAGTACTAGATTTGGTATACCTATTGTTCCATTTATAAATGACATATAAAATGCATCCATTAATGAAAAGTCTAGATATATAGTGCCAAAACCAGGTAAAAACCATAATAGCAAGAAGAAACCTATTGATATTACAGCTGCAATTATTTGATTTTCAGTTAAGCTTGATGCAAACATTCCAAATGATACATATGCTATTGATAAAAGTGCAAATCCTAATATTGCGACTAATGATTTAGCAAGCTGTGGCTCTCCAAAGTAGCAAAGTATTCCAAAGTAAATTAATGTTAATAATACTGATACAAGTACAACTAATGCTGCTGCTATGAATTTTCCAAGTACTATTGATGTTATACTTCTAGGAGATGTTAATAATAACTGTTCTGTCCCATTTTTTCTTTCTTCTGCAAACATTCTCATTGTTAATAATGGAACTATAAATGTTAATACTGTTGCTGCAGACCCGAACATATATGGAAAGTCTGTGCTTAAGTATGTAAATATGTATAAATAAAAGAATATACTACAGCTTAATAAAAATACTCCTATATATATATATCCTATTGGAGATAGAAAATATGATTTAAACTCTTTCTTTATAATTGCCCACATTATTTTTTACCTCCTTTTTGCTTTTTTTCTTTCTTTTCTTTTTTATTTTCTTCTTTTTTATTATTATCTTTTTTTAATTTCTTTTGATTTTCCTTTGTTTCCTTCTTTTTATTTTTTTCATTTTTCTTTATTTCTTTTACTCTATTTTTCTCTTCTTTTCTTTCTTTTTTATCTTCTTCCCATTTTTTATTAAATTCTTCTTTTTCCTTTTCTTTTGCTTCTTTCTTTTCCTTCTTTATTGCTTCTTTTCTTTCTTCTTTAGACATATTGTTTAATTCTTCTTGCCTTTTCTTTAATTTTTCCTCTTCTTCTTTTTTCTTCTTTTCCATTTCTTCTTCTTTATTACTTATTAATTTTAAGAAGGCGTCTTCTAATGTTATTTCTGTTTTTTTCAATTCTACTATATTTATATCATTTTTAGGTAATATATTAAATAATTCTTTTCTTAAATCAACATTAGAGTTTGCAGTTATTAGATATTGTTTTGTTCCATCTTGGTTTTCTTTTATTAATTTTATTTTATTTACTTCTTTTATACTTTCAACAGTTTTTTCTATTTTTTTATTTTTATCTTCTACTGTTAAATAAATTCCATTTTCTTCATTAAACTTATTTTCTAAGTTTTCAGGTGTATCTACTGCTAGTATTTTTCCTTTATTTATTATAATTACTTTTTCACATATTTGACTAACTTCTGATAAAATATGTGAACTTAGGATTACCGTATGTTTTTTTCCAAGCTTTTTTATTAATTCTCTTATTTCTGTTATTTGCTTTGGATCTAATCCTACTGTTGGTTCATCTAATATTAGTACACCTGGATTTCCTATTAATGCTCCTGCTAAACTTACTCTTTGCTTATATCCTCTTGATAAGTTTTTTATTATTTTCTTTTGTACATTTGTAAGTCCAGTATCTTCTAATATTTTATCTACCTTTTCTTTTTTTTCTTTTCTTTTTACATATTTTAGGTCTGCCATATAGTTTACAAATTCTCTGACTGTTAGTTCTTGATATAGCGGTACATTTTCTGGCATATACCCTATTTGCTTTTTTACTTTATTAGGTTCTTTTGATATGTCTTTCCCATTTACAAGTATTTTTCCACTTGTTGGTTCTACATACCCTGTTATCATATTCATTGTAGTACTTTTACCAGCACCATTAGGCCCTAGAAATCCAACTACTTCATTGTCTTTTATTTCAAAGCTTATATCATCTACTGCTTTAAAATTACCATATTTTTTTGTGATATGCTTTACCTCTATCACCTTAATTTCCTCCTTTTCTTATTTCCCTAAGTGTTCACGCCATATATTACCACTATATTTTTTTTCTTGCAATATTATTTTTGTTTTTCACATAAAATTTACAATTTTATTTTTTTATATATATTCATTTTTATATATATAAAAGACAATATAACCCCAAATAGTTATATTGTCTTTAATTTTATATTATACCAAATATATATTTTGTAAATTTCAACCAAAAAGGTCCGTCCCC
>CALXQA010000116.1 GCA_944390335.1 uncultured Clostridia bacterium | reverse complement strand
TATATCATATCAAACATATTTTCGCAATAGCCTTGATAATATTTTTTTAAAACATTTTGTTTTACTTTCCTATTATATAAAAAATCCATAGTTATTAGCTATGGATTTTTTATTTGATAAATCTTTTTTGCATTTTCATATGTTATTTCCGCTATTTCTTCAGTCTCTATTTCTTTTACTTTTGCTATCTTTTGAAGAATATATTTTAAATTTCTTGAATCATTTCTGGTACCTCTTACTGGCTCTGGAGCTAGATATGGGCTATCTGTTTCAACTAACATCTTATTAAGTGGTACTAGGTTTATAATCTCATCTGCATTTTTTGAGTTTTTAAATGTTATTGGACCTGCTAAAGATATATAATATCCTAATTTTAATGCTTCTTTTACTAATTCTCTATTTAAAGGACAACAGTGGAATATTCCTTTTTTAATCACTTCATTTTCTTTTAAGATACTAATTGTATCCATTACAGCTTCTCTAGTATGAATTACTATTGGTAGATTATATTTATTTCCAATTTCAATCTGTTTTATAAATGCTTTCTTTTGAATATTTTTGTCTGTATCATAATGATAATCTAATCCAATTTCTCCTACTGCTACAATCTTTCCTGTATCTAAATTATTCTTAATAATATTATCAATTTTATTTATATCCTCTTCCCAATTTTCATTTAAATCATTCGGTGAGATTCCACAAGTTGTGTATATAAATTGATATTTTTTTGCCAAATTTATATTCCTTAATGTCCCTTCTAAACTATATCCTGCACTTACAATTTTCTTTACTCCAAAATTGTACATTTCTTGTATTATATAATCTCTATCAGTATCAAATCGTTCATCATCATAATGTGCGTGACTTTCAAATATTTTCATCAATTCTACCATCCTAAATAAGTTTGTTTCTATAATAGAAATTCATAATTTTATCATTCCATTTTAGCTACTACAGTTGCTATTGCATATTCTTTTATATGTGATAGACTTATATCTATTTGCATTTTTTTATTGTTAATATTAGTTTTTAATATATTTACATATGGTCTTCCCATATTATCGTTTAATACTTCTATATCATTAAATCCTATTGAAAATTTATCCTTTAGCATTGGAGAAATGGCTTTAAATACTGCTTCTTTACCTGCAAATCTTGCTGCATAGTGCTGATATTTCATATTATTTGTATTTTCACAGTATTTAATTTCTTCTTCTGTAAATATCCTTTTAAGTGCTTTTAAATCAGAATTTTCTATTAAATCTTTTATTCTTGTTACTTCTATTATATCATTTCCTACTGTCACATTCATTTTATCCTATCCAATTTCCTAAATTTATTGTTCCTATAATTATTAAAACTAACAATAATATTATAATTATTCTAAACATAGAATCTTTATTGTCTAATCTATTATTTCTATATAGCAAATCGAATTTATTTTCTACTGATAAGTATAGCTTTTCTATCTCTAGGTCTTTTTCTAATTCATTTGCAATTTTTATTCCTTTATTATTATCAGTTATCTTTTTAAAATATATATTTTTGGCAAACTCTGTAAAACATTTTCTTGCCTTTTCAAACAAGTCTATATTTTCCATTTCTTTACTTAATATTTTTAGCATTATTTCTTTATATATTGATATAACTAATAAATATATTTCTTGTGCATTTTCTACTTTTATTTTATATATTTTATCATCATTTACATTTATATTTTTAATATCTTTTAAATGCTCGAATCCCAATATTTTCTTGTTTATCTTTATTTTATCTTGTATAATAAGCACTACACCTGTATCAAAGCATACTATTTCTTCATTTTCTTTTTGAAATATTGTTGCTTTATAATTATTACATACAGCTGCTTTCATTTCACTATTCATTTCTTTGAATTTTTTATCATTCTTTAATTCAAATGTCCAAAATATATATTCTTTTATATCTGGCAAGAAATAATTATATATTTCTCTATCTTCTTTTTTATCGAATATCTTTATATTATATCCATCATTTAATATCAGTTCATAAAAATCATGCATATGTTTTTTGTCTATTAATAATGGCTTTATTTCATACATATTTTCTTTTTTAATTTTCTTTTGTTCTTCCATATCTTTCATCTCCTATTATTCATTTTCATCAGTATAATAGTTTGCATTTAAATCAGGACCTAAATGCCATTTTCCTATAAAGCTTATTACTGTATTTTGTGATAAATCATATGATGGAGATACAACTAATTTTCCACTTTGATCTATTGCTCCCCATTTTCCATTGCTTTTTACTGCTGCATAGCCATAATCATTTTGTTCTGTTGCATCATCATATATATAGTCAACTATTACTATTCCATTTTTATCTACAAACCCATATTTTCCATCTTTTTTGTCTAAAAATATTGTATTTGTTTTTAGTATATCTTTTGATTGTTTTTCTTCTAAGCTAAAGTTATAATATTTATATTCGTTATCTACTCTTACTTTTAGGTATCCTTCTTTTGTATTAATTTCTGAGATTATCCCTGTTACTTTTATATTAAATGACATATCCATTAAATCTGTAAGTCCATCTTCTCTATCTGCTTGTATAAAGTTTTCCTCTCTCATATATATCATATTTGTATATTTAAAATCTACTTTTGTCTCATTTGAAAGGTTTATTATTCCATATTTACCATCTTTTTTTGCTATATAACTATCTTCTGATATATACGATATATCTTCATATATAGGTTCTATTAATGTTTCTCCACTTATATTTATTATTCCATATTTTGAATTTCTTTTTATTATAATATTATCTTTATTTATACTTTTGACTTCTTCATAATCATATTTAAGTTTTACTTCTCCGCTTTCTCCAACAATTTCTTTGGTGCCATTTTCTGTTACTGCATATAGATTATTTCCTGTTATATTTTCTATTTTAGTATATTTACATTCAAGTATCTGTTTTTTATTATAATTTATTAATCCATAATTTCCATTTTCGTCTTTTACTAAGTATCCATCTTCATATCTATCTGTTAGAGGGGTTATTTCTGTATAATTATTTTCTATAATTACATTTCCACTATTGTCTACTAGTCCATATTTTCCGTCTTTTAATGTTAATAAACTATTTTCTACTCCTTTTAATGGTTGTATATCATCATATTCACATGCTAAAAGTTCGTTTCCTGTATAGTTTATTAACCCATATTTGCCATTATTTGATACTTTTAAGGCGTTTTTATCATATGATACAATATTATTATTGTCTATATTTTGAAGTGCTTCTACTTTTTCATAGTTTTCAAATAGTTTTTTTGAGTTATTATCTATTGCTTTAGATTCAAATGTACCTGTTTCTAAATTAACATTAGATTGATATATAAATACAGCTTTTGTAGGGTCCGGAATTACTATCATGTCATCATATGTTGGCTTTATAATAATTTCACCCTTCGAGTTTATTACTCCCCACTTTCCTTGTGTATATACTGCTAAATATGAATTAACTACTGTTTTGTTATTTGCTTCTTTATCTGGAGTAGCAAATTTAATTATTAATGCCATACACATTACTATTACTGCTATAACTATTAAAACTGCTAGTACTTTTTTTATATTGAGTTTAGGTTCTCCATCATATCTTTTCCCTCTTCTTGCCATATTTACCTCCGTTTAATTTATATATATATAATATCAGTTTTATATAGTTTTTTCAATACT
>CALXQA010000115.1 GCA_944390335.1 uncultured Clostridia bacterium | reverse complement strand
CAAGAAACACCTAAATCAAGTAACAATTATTTAAGTAGTTTAAGCATAGGAACAGGAACATTATCTCCAGAATTTTATAGAGAAACATATGAATATACAGTAGAATTTGGAGAAGATATAAATCTATATGAACTAACTAGTTTAGAACTTTCTGCACAAGCAGAAGATAGTAGAGCAAAAGTATCAGGAGCAGGAACAATAGAATTAGTAGAAGGAGAAAATACAATAAATATTAATGTAACAGCAGAAAATGGTAGTGTAAGAACATATACTGTAAAAGTAGTAAAACCAGCAAAAGTAGAACAATCAGCATTAAGACTTGCAGGAGTAGTTATAAACGGAGTAAAAGAAAATGGAGAATTCCAAAGTATAGAATTTAGTTTAGAACCAGAAACATTTGAATATAACTTAACAGTACCTAATACAATAAAATCTTTGTCAATAAATCCAACAACAGAAAATGAGGATATAATAATAGAAGTAACAGGAGCAGAATCATTAAAAGAAGGACAAAATACAATATTAATAATACTAACATCACCAAGTGATGAAACAATAAAAACAACATATACATTAAATGTAGAAAGACAAGCTGCACCTATGCAAGAGAATAATACAGAAGACAAAAATCAAACTAAAATTATAATAATAGGGGGAACTATTGGAGGAGTACTTCTATTAATTATAATAATAGCCATTGTAAAACATGCAAAAAAGAAAAAAAGATTAGAAGCTAGTGATGAAGACGACTATGAAATAGAAGATGAAAATCAAGAAAGCGATGTAAATTATCCAAACTATAATAAAGATAATGAAGAAGATGATGATGAAGAAAACTATCCATTTAGAGGAATTTCAAAAAATAAAGACTTATTAGAAAAAGAAAATAAAAATGAAAAAATAGAAGAACAAACTATGCCTACTACAGATGATATAGAGAATCCAAAATTAAAATGGGATGACTTTGTAAATAATGATGAAGAAGATGAAGAAGAAAGCAATAATATAAAAAGAAAAAATAAACGCGGAAAAAGATTTTTATAAATTAAAAGCCTATGAAAAAACATAGGCTTTTAAAGAAAAAATGGAGTAAAAATGAAAGTTATATATGTAATAACTTTATTTATAATATATATAGAAACAATATTTAAAATATTAGTCGTAGATGAAATAAATATAACAGATGTGTTATATACATTATTATTTAGTATCCAAGCTATAATAATAATAAACATATTATGTAATATATTTAAAGAAAAAATATCAAAAGCAATATTAATAATTACAGAAATTATTTTATCAATTTATTATATAATTCAGCTAATATTTTATAACTTATTTAGTATACCATTTTCTTTTTCAACAATAGGATTAGCACAAGGTGCATTTAGCTTTAAAAGTATGATTATAGATGCAATTATAGACAATATATTGCCAATTATAATAATGCTAATACCATTAATATTAACAATAATATTTATTAAAAAAATAAAAATAGAAAAATATACAAAAAAGAAAATACTAATTACACTATTAATATTTATACTCTTAATAGCAGTAGAAAACTTAGCAATTAGACTAGATAATAAAGGAGAATACTCAGCATATAGACTAATTTATGAAATAGATGCACAAGATAAAAATATAAAGAAATTCGGGTTATTAAAATCAACTATTATAGACATAAAAAGAACTATCTTTGGATTTCAAGAGAAAATTAATATAATTCAAAATGATGAAAATACGAATAAGACCAATGAAGAAAAGAACAATGAATTAGAAGAAGAAAATGCCGAAGAAATAAAATATAATGTAGAAAATATAGAATTAGACAATTTAATAAATCAAACAAATGATGAAAATTTAAAAGATGTATTAGAATATATCAAATATGCAAGCCCTAGTAACCAAAATGAATATACAGGATATTTTAAAGATAAAAATCTAATATTCATATTAGCAGAAGGATTTAATGAAATAGCGGTAAATAAAGAACTTACACCAACACTATATAAATTAGTAAATAATGGATTTGTATTTAAAAACTTTTATTCTCCAGTATTTTTAAGTACTACAGGAGGAGAATTCCAAGCAACTACAGGATTAATACCAACACAAAATATACTTAGTATGTGGAAAAGTAAAATGCCAAATATAAAATATGCATTAGGAAATAGCTTTGGAAAAGAAGGATATGTAGCAAATGCATATCATAATTGGACATATGACTATTACTCTAGAAATAAGACAATGAAAACATTAGGATTTAATTCATATATGGGAATAGGAAATGGACTTGAAAAACTAATTGATAGTAAATGGATACCAAGAGATGTAGACATGATTAATGCAACTGTGCCATTTTATGCATCACTTGGAAAATTTGTAACATACTATGTTACAGTAAGTGGACATGCACCATATAACTTTGGAGGAGGTAACTCAACAGCAACAAGATATAAAGAAATGACTAAAAATCTTCCATATTCAACTGAAATGAAAGCATATTTAGCAACACAAATAGAACTAGATAAAGCATTAGAACTATTAATTCAAAAATTGGAAGAAAAAGGAATATTAGATGATACAGTAATAGCATTAGTAGGAGACCATTATCCTTATACACTTGACATAGATGATATAAATACTGTAAGTAACTATAAAAAAGATGAAATAGTAGAAGTAAACAAAAGCAACTTTATAATCTGGAATAATCAAATGGAAGAACCTATTTATATAGATAAAATAGGAAGTCAAATAGATGTATTACCAACACTACTAAATTTATTCGGAATAACTTATGACTCAAGGCTTATAATAGGACAAGATATATTAAGTAATAAAGAAGGAATAGCAATTTTTTCTAATAGAAGTTGGGTAACAGATTCAGGAACTTACTTTGCAGCAACAGGGGAGTTTTATAAAAAAGATGGAATTAATATAGATGACAATTATATAAAAAGAATAAATAATGAAGTTGCAAATAAATTCATAATGAGTAATTATTTTATAAAATATAATATATATGATTATGTTTTTTTAACTTCTTGACAAAGATAAAAAGTATCTATAAAATAAATGTATAAATTAAAAAAGAAAAGGGAAAAACAGAATGCTTAAAACCGTTGGGGCTGTATATATATATATATATATATCGTAAGATTTAATAAAAAAGAAAAAGTAGACATAGAAGTAACAAATAAAGCTATGTATTTTAGAAGAACCTAAAATATATGGCTTTTTTGACGTCTAACAACCATTGGGGACGGCCCTTTTTGGTTGAAGGAATATGCATTATTGTGTAAATACTAAAACTAAGGAGTATAATATGTATAGATATTTAAAAAATATAAAAAAAGAAAAAGGAATAACTATAATAACATTAGCAGTAACAATAATAGTGATGCTAATATTATCAGCTGTAGCAATAAATGTAGGAATAGGTGATGATGGAATAATAAATAGGGCAGAAAACGCAGTAGATAAGTATAAAGAAGCAGCCCAGAATGAAAAAGAAGCAATGGATAGTATATCAGACCAGTTAGATGATATATTAAGTGGTATAGATAATCCAATAGATGATATAGATGAAAGCCCAAGTATAAAACTAGAAGGGTGGAATAGCATTGGAGGAGTAGTAACATTAGAGGTAAAAGAAGGATATAGTGCAGAATATCAAATAGAAGGAGAAGAATGGATTAGTTATACAAAAGGAAGTCA
>CALXQA010000114.1 GCA_944390335.1 uncultured Clostridia bacterium | reverse complement strand
AAAATAAAAATTAGTGAAACATCAGAAACTAAAAACATAACATTAGGAAGATATGATTTTGAAAATAATTCATCAGGGGAGATAAAACAGACAATAGATGACTATACTGGTATTATAACAATAAATTCATCTTTTCAAGAATTAACAAGTAGCCGTTATGGAAATACAGTTGCTAAAAATATAGGAGATTTTTTAAGTAAAGCAAATTCATCAGGAGGATATTATATAGGCAGATTTGAAGCAGGTCAAATAGAGGGTAAAGCAGATAAATTTAATATTAAGAAAAATCAGACAGTATATAATAATATAAGTCAAAAAGAAGCTGCAAATATATCTAAAAATTTATATAACAGTACTTTTGAAAGTGATTTAATAAACAGTTATGCATATGATACAGCAATAGTATTTATTCAAACATTTGGAGGTAATCCAAACTATTCAAAACAAACTTGTCTACAAACAACATTAACAACAACAGGAAATGCACATGATGTAGAGAATAATTATGATGTAAGATGTAATATATATGATATGGCAGGAAACGCAAGAGAATGGATTACAGAATCATATATAAATCTTAGTGATAGTGCAACAATTAGAGGAGGTACTTTTTCATCTACTGAATTTTATGCATCAGGATGTTATTATAGTCAAAGCAGTAGCTATTCAAGTCATACTACTTCTTTTAGATCTATTTTGTACTTGTAGAATTGGATAATTATATTCAGATAAAACAAGAATAGTTAATAGATTGAGAATGTAAAAACAATAAAAAAATAAATATAAAAAATAAATTAAATAAATAAAAAAGATGAAGTGTAAATAATAAGAATGTAATTTCATCTTTTTTATTATATAACAGTATAATAAAACTAATCATTGTAAATTTTTTTACTACAGTTTCTTAATTATAAATGTAATGAAATGTTTTTCTTGAGTTCTTAACTAAAATGTGGTAAAATATATAAATGGAAAGAAGAGCAGTTATGGAATATATGTTTAATTGGAAAAATGATATAAATAAAAATGAATTAGATAAAGTTATAAATGTAATAAAAAACGATGGACTAGTCATAATTCCTACAGAAACTGTTTATGGAATAGCAGCTAATGCACTATCAGATGAAGCATGCACAAAAATATTTGTAGCTAAAGGAAGAGCACAAGATAATCCACTAATAGTGCATGTATCAGATAAAAACATGATAAAAAGACTAGTAAAAAATATAAATGACATAGAAGAAAAATTAATAGATACATTTATGCCAGGGCCATTTACACTCATATTAGAGAAAAAAGATTGTATATCAGATGTAGCATCTGCTATGGGAGATACTATCGGAATTAGAATGCCAAGTAATAAAATAATAAGAGAAGTCATAAAAGAAAGTAATATACCACTTGCAGCACCTAGTGCAAATATATCAGGTAGACCCAGTGGAACTTGTATAGATGACATTATAGAAGAATTAAAAGATAGAGTAGATGTAATAATAGATGGAGGAAAATGTAATATAGGTATAGAATCAACAGTAGTAAAAGTAATTAATAATGTTCCAACAATATTAAGACCAGGATATATTACAGAAGAAGATATAAAAAAAGCAGTAGGAAAAGTAGAAATAAGTAAAAACCTATTTAAAAAAGTAAATAAAAATGAAAAAGTAGAAAGCCCAGGAATGAAATATAGACATTACGCACCTAAAACTAAATGTATATTAGTTGAGAAAAATATAAATCAAATAGAAAATATAAAAAAAATACTAAAAGAATATCCTAATGCATGCATAATAGGATTCAAAGAAGATGAAAATACATTTAGGAACAATAAATATATAAATATAGGAAAAAAAGAAGATTTAAGAGAAATAGCAAAAAACATATTTACAGCATTGAGAAAAGTAGATAAATTAAAAGTTGATGTAGCAATAATAGAAGGAGTAGAAAAAGAAGGACTAGGTTTAAGCATAATGAATAGACTTGTAAGAGCATGTGAAAATAACATTATAAGCTAAAATTAAAGAGAAAACGATTTAAGAAAAAGTAGGAAAAATAAAAAATAGAAGAAAATAAAAATAGGAGAAAATAAAAATGTATTTAATAGTAGGGTTAGGAAATCCAGAACCAGAATATAGTATGACAAGACACAATATGGGATTTGATGTAATAAATTCAATATCAAAAAAATATGATATACCAGTAACAAAAAATGGATTTAAAGGAATATATGGAATAGGAGAAATAGAAAACAAAAAAGTAATATTACTAAAACCACAAACATATATGAATGAAAGCGGAAAAAGTATAATAGAAGTAAAAGAATTTTACAAAATACCATTAGAAAATATAATAATAATATATGATGATATAGACTTAGAAGTAGGAGTAGTAAAAATAAGAAAAAAAGGTGGAGCAGGAACGCACAATGGAATGAAATCAGTTGTAGAATACTTAAAAAGTGGAGAATTCATACATATAAGAATAGGAACAGGAAAGCCAGAATTTAAAGAAATGTTAATACCACATGTAATAGGAAAACTAGATGAAAAAACATATAATTTATATAAACCATCTATAGAAAAAGCTACATTAGCAATACCAGAAATTTTAAAAAATGGAATAGATAAAGCAATGAATAAATTTAATTAAAAATAAAAGAGGAAAAAATGAACAATATATTAATAGAAAAAAACGAAAAAAGCGTAACAATAGCAGTAATAGAAAATGGAGAACTAGCAGAAATATATAATGAAAATAATGAAGAAAAAAGACTAGAAGGAAATATATATTTAGGAAAAGTAAAAAATATAGTACTAGGAATGGAATCAGCATTTGTAGATATAGGAGAAAATAAAAATGCATTAATACATATAAAAGACATATTACCAAAAGCTAGTAATATTACAGGAAACCTATATGAAGACACATCAAAAATAAAAATCAATAAAATCATAAAACCAGGAGAAGAAATAGTAGTCCAAGTAAAAAAAGACTGTGAAAACCAAAAAGGAGCAAGAGTAACAAAAGACATAAAACTAAATGGAAAACTAGTTATATTTATGCCATATTCTAAATTTATAACAATCTCACAAAAAATAGAAAAAGAAGAAGAAAAAGAAAGACTAAAAAAAATAGTAAAAGAAATATTACCAAGTGAATATGGAATAATAATTAGAACAGCAGCGGAAAATAAAAATAAAGAAGAAATAGAAAAAGAAATAAAAAAACTAATATCATTGTGGAATGATATACAAGGAAAAATAGAAAAAATAAAAAATAAAGGAAACTCACCAGCTAAACTATATGACAGTTCTGGAATAATCGGAAAAATAATTGTAGACTTAGCAGAAAACAATTTAGAAAAAATCTATACAAATAATAAAGAAATAAGCAAAGAATATCCAGAATTAAAAGAAAAGATAGAAATAATAGAAAAACCATTAACAAAATTCGAAGCATTAAATAAAATAAAATTTAATAGAAAAATATGGCTTAAATGTGGGGGATTTATCACAATAGATGAAACAGAAGCCCTTACTGCAATAGACGTAAACTCAGCAAAATTTACTGGAAAAAGTGATGTTGAAAAAACAGTATTAAAAGTAAATATGGAAGCAAGTAAAGAAATAGCAAAACAAGTAAGATTAAGAGATATTGGAGGAATAATAATTGTAGACTTTATAGACATGTTAGAAGAAACAGATAGAAATAAAATCAGAGACTATATAATAGAATGTTTTAAAAACGATAGGTCAAAAGTTCAAGTCTTAGAATTTACTAAATTAGGGCTATTAGAAATAACTAGAAAACATATATTTGGAAGATAGATAAAA
>CALXQA010000113.1 GCA_944390335.1 uncultured Clostridia bacterium | reverse complement strand
TGGAGAATATTCTATGCAGATAGTACAAATATATACCTAATAGCAGATGATTATATACCAAACCAATATGCACCAAAGGGTCAAAATGGCAATAGTATATATGTAAATTCAACTTATAAATTAAGTATGGATAATGTATATAAAGATTATACTGGAGCAGAATGGATAAATACCAATAGTAAAGGAAAGAAATGGTTAAGTCAATTTTTAAATAGTTATGGAACAAGTACCAATATTAATATAAGAGCAGTAGCATATATGATGGATACAAATGTATGGAGTACATTTGCAGGAACAAAAGCAGAATACGCAATGGGAGGACCAACACTAGAATTATTCTGTGCATCATATAAACAAACACATTCAAGTAAATATGTAGATTATAATATAAGAAATTCATATGGATACGGAGTAAAACTAAATACAGGTTCATCATATAGTTCAGCAGTTAGTGGATTACCACAAAATGATTTTAATCAGATTTACATAAAGTCTGATATTAGCAAGGCTGGCGGTATGTGGCTCGCTTCTCCTTCGTCTAGTGGCTCTAACTACTTGATGTATGCTTACTATTACGGCCGTGTGAGCGGCGACTACTATAGCAGCCGCAGTCTTGGCTTCCGTCCCCTAGTTTGTCTAAAGTCTGATGTCCGCTTGAAAAAAACATCAGATGGGGTATATGCAATACAATAAAAAAATAGAAGATGAATATATAGGTGCTTGGCAGGCCTTGTGTCTGCCAGCACCGAAAAATTGGAGGAAAAATGAGCGTTGTAAATATGGCTAAAAATATAAAAGAAATACATCCAAATGACCTTGTGATATACAAAGTGGGTGCATTCTATAACAGTTATGGAAAAGATGCATACATACTTTCATATTTGTTCGAATATAGAATAAAGGAAGTTGAATTAAATATATCAGTAGCTGGATTTCCAAAAAATGCAATATCAAAGGTAATGGCAAGACTTGAAAGAGAGAAAATTAATTATATGATAATAGATACTAGGAATAATTATGATGTAGATAAGAAAGAAGAGTTTGGAAATCTAAATAAATACACTGAAATATTTGAAAAGTCACATAAAACTGTAAACTTAAGGAAAAGAGTTTATAAAATAGAAGAAAAATTGCTAAAAGAACTAGATATAGAAAAAATAAGGAAGATAGAAAATATGGTATATGAAAGTAGAAAAGTTTAAAATTATACAGTTTATTAGAGAACTTATAATAATGATAGATAAAGAAATGGATAACTTTCCTAAAAAAGATATAGAATTGAAAAATAGAATAAGGACAAATTCATTTGATATATTAGAAATTGCATATGAAGCAAATACAACAGAAGATATAGAGTATAAGAAGAAGTTATTACAAAAAATGATTGCTAAAATAAAGATAATAGATTTTTTGCTAAACTTATCATACGATAAAGAAATAATTACATCAAAGAAATATTGTAAGTTTGGTAATAAAATGGATGACATTATAAAGTATACAACTGGTTGGTCAAGAAATTTAGCATAGGGTATAGTTTGATATGTGAAGGCCATCGTTGTCTGGATAGTTAGTTTGTTAGCTAACGGTATGTGGCTCGCTTCTCCTTCGTCTAATAACTCTAACAACTTGATGAATGCTAACTATAACGGCAATGTGAACAACAACAACTATAACAACAACAATCTTGGCTTCCGTCCCCTAGCTTCTAAAAAACTGTGGTTATATCTACTAAGGTAGAATAAGAGAAGTTTTAGATAGAAACAGAATTATATCCTTTAGTAAGATAAAAAAATTTTACTATAAACAAAAATAGATAATTATGTTTGTAAGTAAAAAAAGAGGTTTTGAAAAGGAGCATAATTTAGAACTATTTTTAGGTAGTACGCTAATAGTACTACCATTTATTTATATATAGGTAAGAGGTTTATAAAATAGATGATTGAAAAGATCAAGTAAATCCAATATAGTTTCAATAGAATCAAGGTTACAAAGATTAATATTTAGAACTTTTTGTATCCAGCTATCAGTAATTTTATTTCTTTTTATTTTGGTGTATTGAACTACTATTAATTAAGAAATCTTTGTTACATAAACCTTTATAGCAGATATAGCTAGATACCAAGCTATTTAAAGATATTTGATTATTTACATATTGATGCATTTTAGATTTTAATTTTCTTTTAACACCTCTATATCTAGCATATCTCCCCTGGAAATTTCTACCTAGAAATAGAAAATTATTTGTATTTTTATATATACGCGTTTTACTATTTAATTTAAGGTTCTCTTTATCTAAAAATTTTGTAAGCTCAATTAAACAATACTTAAGGTATTCTTTGGACTCATGGAAAAGTAAAAAATCGTCTTGATACCTAATAAAGTACTTAATTTTAAGATTTTCTTTAATAAAATGATCCATATCATTAAGATAAAAAATAGCCAGTATTTGATTAGTCATTGAACCTATGTATAATCCTTTTTCATTACTATCTATAATATCAAAAGTGATTTTTAAAGCATCTTCGTCCTTAATTCTTCTTTTAAGTTTTTCTTTTAATCTATCATGGTCTATACTAGCAAAGAATTTACTAATATCACATTTTAAAATGTAATAATTTTTATAATTTATAGAGCATTTTCTTTTAAAAGATTTTTCTAATCTTAAACCCTCACTAGTACCTTTGTTTTCTCTACTTGCCACATTTACATCAAGTAAGCAAGGCAAAAGAGCAGGATATAATATATATCTAGCAACTAAGTGGTTGATAATTTTATCTTGCATATTTTGACTTACAATTTCTCTTTTTTTTGGTTCATAAATTGTAAATTTATGATAAGGACCGACTTTATAGTTCTTATTAATTAATATGTCATAAATTCTAGAAATGTATATATTTTTATATTCTTTTAAATTTTCTACTCTTCTTTTATTTTTTGTGTTTTTACAAACTTCTTTAAATGCTTTTATAATGTTATCCATATTACAAATATTATTATATAAATTATTTTTTCTTTTCATTAGTACTCCAAAAATATCAATTAAATATTATAAAATAATTTTATTTACTTCTTTTTGTAGTTCTTCAATAAATTCATAGCTTTCAGATATAGATAAAGTATCTACATTTATTTTTTTTATCTTTTCTATTATTTTTTTTATATTATTGTTTATGGAGTATTCATTAGGTTTATATAAAGTATTACTATCAATAATTCTTATTTCTAAGTTCATATTATTAAACTTATTTAAATATTTATCAATATTAGAACATGGAAAGCCACATTTTAATGTTTCAGAATTAAGATATGTAAGTTTGAATCCAAAACTATTAGAAAGTTTTTGTGCATCATCTGCTAGAGCTATAAAGAATATACCTTGTTTGAATAATAGAATTGTGTTTGGATTATCTTCTTTTAATTTACTATATGTTTCAACTAATTTACTCATTATTACCTCCTAAATTATATTTGTTATATACATTATATAAATTATACAAATTTTGCCAATATATTTTTGAAAATAAATACATAAAATTCCCAAAAAAATTCTATATTCTGTAAAAAATATAATATATATAAATAAGTAGAAAAAAGGGGAATTAAGTAGAAATATTTATATTTTTGACATATTCTTTTTGTTGACATTTAATAAATTTATTGTATAATGATATACATAAAATATATTTTATATCAGAAAATTTTTTATCTAAAAGGTTAATTCTAAATAAAAATCAAAAAAATTAAATCAAAAATTAAATTAATTCAAAAAGGAGTTTAAAATCTATGGAAGATGTGGTAAAAAATGTAAAAGAAAATGAAAACAAAAATAAAAATCAAAAAGAAGAAGAAAAAGAGTTATTAAAACCAAAGAAT
>CALXQA010000112.1 GCA_944390335.1 uncultured Clostridia bacterium | reverse complement strand
ACTGAAAGATTTTCAATTTGTCAACAAAAACTTTCACTATGAGTGAAAGTTTTAATAAATTCAACCAAGAGGGACGGGCCTTTTTGGTTGAATCTTGATTGAATTAGAAGGCTCCTCCGCCTCCTCCTTTACCGCCACCGCCGGAAAATCCTCCTCCTCCTGAGAATCCTCCACCGTGTCCTTGTGCGGCTGATGATATTACTGTTCCTACTACTCTATTATAGTTTCTCAAAAAGATTCTGTCTAGGCTTGCATAAACATAAAATGCATAATAATTTGTAGCAATATAATCTAGCATATCACCTTGATTTACTAGATTTAGTAAATCGTCGTCAATATATATATCTTTCATTCTATTTATTATTTTTTCTCCTATGCCAAAACTTACTGCATAAGCTAAGTATTGATTCCATAAATATACATATTCTATATCTTTTTCATCTAATAATGTATTTTCTAGCTTTTCTTT
Source organism: uncultured Clostridia bacterium (assembly GCA_944390335.1). GTDB lineage: Bacteria > Bacillota > Clostridia > TANB77 > CAG-508 > CAG-793. The sequence continues at coordinate 3,453 of CALXQA010000112.1, read as the reverse complement.
TAATTCTTTAAGTCTACTATAATCTTCTGCTATTTGGGGACTATTTTTCATCATTAGTTTATCTGTCACTACAATTAGTATTGCTATACTTATTAATAGTTCATCCCATAGTATACTATGTTCTTTTATTACAAATGCTGTTATTATCATTACAATTGCTGTTAAGATTATCATTGTTATTGTTGTAGAGACTACTTTTTGTCCTGTTATTTTTTGTATATTTTTTGCTACTAAGTGTCTTATCTTTATTACTACATTTATTACTAATGTAATTATTGCTGGACATAGTATTATTAAATATGGTGATATTACATGTAGTATCGACATTGTTTCATCAAAGTCAAATAAGCTTTCCCTAATTAATGCAATATGATATATTACAAATATTATAATTCCTATTAAGATTATTACATTTAGGGCTCTAATTATTGTTGGTACTGTTATGCTATTTGCACCTTTCTTTTTTAGTTCTTTTTTGGCTAAATTATTTAGCATCTTGAACATATGATTTGCATTTTTTTCTTTTGGAATTTGTTTTAGTCTATTTTCTAAAACCACTTCTTCTCTATTTAGTACCCAATTATATATAAATTTTTCTATTTTATCCATTTCATTTTCTTTTTCTGGTACTCTTTTTATTATGTATCTATAAAAGCCTAGTTTTTCTACTTTACTTCTTATTTCTAGCTTTATATTTCCCTTATTTATTAAATTAAGTATTACTGCTATTATATCTCTAGAAAGTATATCTCTTGTTTCTTCTATACACCCTGCAAGTAGTGGATTATATTTTTTAAATAATTCTTCTTCATTTATATTTGATACTACATATCTTTTATCTTTTTCATATACAATTAATAGTACTATCCAATATATAACTAATATAATTGATAATATACCTGCTATTAATGTTAAGTTGTTTTTTTGGTTTTTGTTTCCTGCTATTTCTTTTTCTTCTTCTAATATTATTTCTTTTGCTGTTATTCCTGAATTCTTTTTACTTTCTGGTATATTATTTTTATCAAATACTACTCTTGCTGCTACATACTGACCTGGCTTTACATCGGCTACTCTAAATGATGCGTGCTTACTTGATAGTATTTCTGATTCTCCATTTAATGGTCCATGTCCCCATATTAATATTTCATTTTCATTACTTGGCAAATATATATCTATATTAAGGTTTTCTATTAGACACTTCCATTCTCCTCCTATAAAGTTATAGTAAAGTTCTCCTATATCTTCATGGCTTACACATAAGTTATTTATTTTATATGATATTTGAAATGTTTCTGTTTTATTTGATACGGGATAATATATTTTTATTTTTTCTTCTTTTTTATTACTTTCTTTTGTGTATACTTTACTATCTCCATTTCTTGCTTTTTCTACTTCTTGAAATATTTCTTCACTATTTTTACTACTATCTATTACTTTTATCTCTTTTACTGTTACACTATCTCCTTCATATAGTGAGTCGTTTATTTTACTGCCTTTAATAACTTTTTGTTCTAAGTAAGTTGTTTTTATTGGTATATTTAGATATATTCCATTATATGAACCATTAAAGTCATATGTTATATCTTGCACTATATTTACAGATCCATCTTCATTTATTATAGCTTCTATATTCATATTGTTTATTTTATAACTATCCGCTTCTACTTTACTTGGATTTATGATAATTATACTAATTATAACTAATAATAAGCTAATTATATTTAATATTCTTTTTCTCATCTTTCCCCCTTTATTTAGATATATTCTAACATATATAATTGCAAATGTACACTAAATAAAAAGATATTTCATCATCTTTTTGACAAATATTACATAATGTGTTATAATAAAAAGTGCAATTCTATATAAAGGGGGCTTGGCAATGTCGTACAGACAAAATGTCCAAGAAAATTTAAATCTTTATGAGAAAATGTTAAGTAATTCTGCTTGTAAAGATTTTCCGTACGAGATTTTAAACAACTTGATTGTCTTCTGTGCGTGCAATGCCACGCGATACGAACTGTGGTGTTTTAGAGATCAGTTGTTTGACTTGCAAAATCTTGCTAATAAGGTTTTCAGTAGAAAAGAAAATCTAAGTACATTACTTGCAGAGATTAACAGTATTTCTAAAGCGTTGTCCTCTGGCGGTGAATGAAAATTCACCGTTTTTATTTTTTCTTTTTCCATCTTACTATTTGCTCTTTATTTATACTAATTTCTCTATTTACTTAACTTTTATATTATTATATAATCTTTTTAATATTTTCTTTTTATGGGGGGTTTATGGAGATTGAAAGAAAGTTCTTAGTTAATGATTTAAATGGTTTAGATTTATCTAAATATGATTATAAACATATCATTCAGGATTATTTATATAAAGATAGATTTACTGCCATTAGAAAAAGAAAAGTTATTAATCCTGATGGTTCTACTTCTTATACTTATACAATTAAGACTAATAAAGTTGGTATTAGTGTTAATGAGATGGAACAAGCAATTAGTGAAGAAGATTATATTTGTCTTAATATTAATCCTAATTTTAATCAGATTGATAAAACTAGATATTTTATTCCTTACATAAATGACTTAATAATTGAATTAGACGTTTTTCATGGCATTTTTGAAGGTATTATTTTTGCTGAAATTGAGTTTGAAAGTGAGCTTCAATCAAATATTGTTTTTCCTCCTTGGTTTGGTAAAGATATTAGTACTTTAATTACTAATTCTGATATGTCAACTATGAATTCAAATGAAATATTTAAGATTTTAAATAAAATTAGATAATCGAATAGAAAATAAGTTAATCTTAAAAGATAGATTAATAAAAATTATCTTTTAAAATTAACTTAGTGCTTCTTTTTTGGTGCACCTCCGGAGGGTCGAACTCCGGACCTTCTGATTAAGAGTCAGCTGCTCTACCAACTGAGCTAGAGGTGCTTTTTTTGTACATCTGTAATTATACAGCTTTTTTATATTTATGTCAATATCTTTGTTTTTTTATTTTTTATTTGTATGTGTATCAATATTTTTTTGTATAAAAATATATTTACATGATAAACTATCTATTAATTAATATTTGACTCAATTATTAACTTACATTTTTATCATTTTTTCAATTGACATTTTTTATATTTATTTTTAAAATATTTATAGAATATATCATATACTTTATGGAGAAATTATGATTTTAAAAAATTTACTTTTAGTATTACCTAGTATTGTATCTTCCTTTTTTGCTAAGTCTGTAAGAACTAATTTAAATGAAGACGTTGTTAAGTATATAGAAGAAAATGGACTATATCATTTTACAAAAGACTTGGATACTGCTAATAAAATTATTGAAAGTGGAATGATAAATCCTACCAAAGGTTACTTTTCTTCTTACGGTAAGCCTGCAGCTTTTTTATTTGCAGGCATTCCTGATTTAGATACATACTTAGAAAACCTATGTAG
>CALXQA010000111.1 GCA_944390335.1 uncultured Clostridia bacterium | reverse complement strand
TCATTCTTTTGATTAAATAAACTTTGAAATACTACATCATTCTTTGGTTTTAATAACTCTTTTTCTTCTTTTTTTGATTTTTGTTTTTATTTTCTTTTACATTTTTTATAACATCTTCCATTGGCTTAAACTCCTTTTTGAATTAAATTTTTTTGATTTTTATTTAGAATTAACTTTTTGATATAAAATATATTTTATGTATACTATTACACAATAAATTTCTTAAATGTCAACAAAAACAATATGTCAAAAAAGGCTAAATTTATACATTTTTAAACTTTTTTTGCAATTATATAACTAAATGATAAAAAGTTAATAAATTGTAACATCTTTTTCACACTTTATTCACAATTGGGTTGTATTATATATGTAAATTAGGTTAATATATAATATATAATTTAATTTATACTAATAAAATTGATATATATAAGAAAGGACATGATTATGGATAATCAAAATAATCAAAATGGATTTAATTCAAATAGTTACATTAATACAAATGCACAAGAAACTAATTCTGGAAACTATAATAACTATAGTTTTAAAGCTCAAAAGAAACCTAAAGATAAAAAAACAAAAAGCGAACCTAGTTTTGCAAAAACAGTTTTATTACCTTTTGCAAGTGGTATAATAGGTGCTACTTTAGTAGTTGGTTTATGCTTTAGCATTCCAGGTATTAAAAATGAAATTTTAGGTACTACCTCATATATTCCTAAAGATAATAACTCAAACATAAATTACAATAATGTTAATTTAAACTTAGTATCTTTGTCTAATATTTCAGATACTGGTGTTGCTGTTGCACAAAAGGTTCTACCTTCTATAGTTGGTATTAGCGTAGAGTATTCAGTAAATTCATTATTTTCTAGAAATCCTTCTACTGCTAAAGCTGAAGGCTCAGGTGTTATTATAAGTAGTGATGGTTATATCTTAACTAATAACCATGTAATAGATACTTCAAGTTCCTCATCTTCTAGTTCTTATTATGAAGTTAATAAAGCTAGTAAAATAGAGGTATATTTATATAATGATGATACTCCATATGAAGCCAAAATAGTTGGTACTGATGAGCAAACTGATTTAGCTGTTATAAAAATAGATAAAACAGACCTTACTGCTGCAACATTAGGAGATTCTGATACTGTTCAAGTTGGTGAATGGTGTATGTCTGTTGGAAATCCTTTAGGTATGAGAAGTACTGTTTGTCAAGGTTCTATTAGTGCTTTAAATAGAGAAATAACTGACTCTGATGGAAAAACATATACAGTTCTTCAAACAGATGCAGCTATTAATGAAGGTAATAGTGGTGGTGCTTTAGTTAATAGTAATGGAGAAGTAATTGGTATTAATACATTAAAAGCATCTGGTGAAGGTGTTGAAGGATTAGGTTTTGCAATACCTATTAATTCAACTAAAGATATTTACAGTGATTTAATTCAATACAACAAAGTAAAAAGGCCATATATTGGTATAACAGGAAGTGATATTACTGAAGAAACTATAAAAGCAAATCCTACTTTTGATTTAAAAGAAGGAGCTTATGTAAGAAGTGTTGAAGATTATTCTCCTGCACAAAAAGCTGGAATTAAAGTTGGTGACATTATTATAAAAGCTGATAATGAAACTGTAGAATCTATGGATGATTTAAATGAAGTAAAAAACTCTCACCAAATTGGTGATAAAATGACATTAACTATTTATAGAGATGGTAAAGAATCTACTGTAGAACTTACTCTTGCAGAACAGCCTTAGTAAATATAGATTTTAATAAGAGGATAATTAATTTACCTTTTATTTTATTTTTCAAATGTATCACATAAGGTTCACAAAATGGACAAATTTCAAAATTATAATATAAATATATTCAGTAATTAAGTTACTCCGATTACTGATATAAATAAAAAAACATCCCCTTTTATTTTCAAAAGAGAATACTTTTATATAAGTATTCTCTTATTTTTTACTTATTTCTTTTTCTATTTTTTGTATAATGGATTCTTTATCCATTCCATATAATTTTTCTAATTCTTCTATACTGCCTTGCTTTATAAATTCATCTGGATATGCAAAGCTTAATAATCTTATCTTATCTAAATTATTTTTTATCATTATTTCTTTTACTGCTGAACTCAAGCCATTTATTATAGTTCCATCTTCTATAGTAACTATTAATTTACTTTTCTTTATACTCGTATATATAGTTTTTTCATCTATTGGTTTTAAAAATCTTACATTTATAACATCTGCTTCTATGCTTTTCTCTTTTAATTTCTTTGCTACATACATAGCTCTTTCTACCATTTTACCTATTGCCAATATGCTTACATCTTTTCCGAGTTTTAGTATTTCTGCTTTACCAAGTTCTATATGTTTTTTTGATTCTAAGTTAAATATTTTTTCTTCTCCTCCTTTAGGATATCTAATTACTACAGGACCTTTACATGTTACAGCAAATCTTAACATATCTTTTAATTCTTCTAAGTTTTTTGGTGCCATTATACATATATTAGGAATTAATCTTAAATATGACATATCCAAGAGACCTTGATGTGTCTCTCCATCATTCCCTGTTATCCCTGCTCTATCTATACATATGATTACATGTAATTTTGTTAACGCTATATCATGTACTATTTGGTCAAATGCCCTTTGGCAAAATGAAGAGTATATAGGAACAACTGGTATTAATTTCATTTTTGCCATTCCAGCAGCCATACCTATTGCATGTTGTTCTGCAATTCCTACATCAAAAAATCTATCTGGATATTTTTTTGCAAACTCTGTTAATCCTGTTCCGTCTTTCATTGAAGCAGTTATAGCTACTATTTTTTTATTACTTTTAGCTAATTTTACTAATGTATCACCCATTACTTCAGAATATGTTATACTTTTATTTGCCAATTCTTCTCCTGTTTCAATATTAAACTTTCCAATTGCATGAAATTTATCTGGATTTTCTTCTGCAAAACTATATCCTCTTCCCTTTTTGGTTATAACATGAATAAGTACTGGCATTTCTATTTTTTTACTTAGCGTAAATATATTTTCTAATTCTTTTATATTATGTCCATCTACTGGTCCTAAATATGTATATCCTAGTTCTTCAAAAAACATTTTTGGTATTATTAATTGTTTTATACTTCTCTTCACTTTCTGAACTAATCTAACTGCTTTTTGTCCTACAACAGGAACTCTTAAAATTATTCTCTTTACTGAATTATTAGACTTTGTATATAATTTTCTTGTTCTTAATCTGCTAAGCATCATATTAAGTCCACCAACACTTTTAGATATACTCATTTGATTATCATTTAATATAACGGTCATTTTTAATTTATTATATCCAACATCATCAAGTGCTTCTAAAGCCATTCCACCAGTAAGAGCACCATCTCCTATTACTGAAATTACAGAATAATCTTCTTTTGCTATATCTCTTGCTCTTGCCATACCAGATGCTACTGATATTGATGTACTACTATGTCCAGTTTCAAAACAATCAGTCGGTGATTCTTTAGTTTTTGGAAAACCTGATATACCATTAAGCTTTCTTATACTCTTAAATCCACTTTTCCTTCCATTTAATATTTTGTGAGTATATGTTTGATGACCTACATCCCATATTATTTTGTCTTTATTTACGTCAAAAACACTTTCTAAAGCAATAGTAAGTTCAACTGTTCCTAAATTAGAAGCTAAATGTCCACCATTTTTTGATACAACTTCTATTATATATTTTCTGATATCTTGTGCTAATTCATTTTTTTCTACTAAATTTAAATCTTTCAAGTCTTTTACATCTTTTATTTTTTCTAACATATATTCTCCTAAAACAATTATTTACGCTTATTATATCATACAAAAATATATACTTCAAAAAATCTCTTATGATATTTTTTAATCATAAGAGATTTCCTTATATTTTTCAACTTTTTAATATATTATTCAACCAAAAAGGCCCGTCCCC
>CALXQA010000110.1 GCA_944390335.1 uncultured Clostridia bacterium | reverse complement strand
AGGAGGAAAATGGATAATGAAATTAAAAGATATATTCCAAGAAAAGTTATATTTGATTTTAGTAACATCTCTTTTATGGATAGTGCTGGAATAGGAATGGTTTTAGGAAGATACAAATTAGCAAAAATGTTAGATGGAAACTTAGAAATAAAAAATGTAAATAAAGCAATGAAAAAAATATTTGATATGAGTGGGGTATCCAGAATTATAAATATATCAGAGGAGGAAGGTAATGAAAGGGTTGTATGATAATGAAATGAAATTAGAGTTTACAAGTAAAACAAGCAATGAGGCTTTTGCAAGAATAACAGTAGCAGCATTTGTATCACAATTAGATCCTACAATAGATGAACTATCAGATATAAAAACAGCAGTATCAGAAGCTGTTACAAACAGCATAATTCATGGATATGAAGATGAAGAAGGAATAGTAAGAATAGTTGCAAAATTATTTGGAAACAGTATAGAAATAGAAATATCAGATAATGGAAAAGGAATAAAAAATGTAGAAGAAGCAATGAAACCATTATATACATCAAAGCCTAATTTAGAAAGGTCTGGAATGGGTTTTACCATAATGGAAAGTTTTATGGACGATATAAAAGTAGAATCTGCTATTGGTCTTGGTACAAAAGTAACTATGAGGAAAAAAATAGGAGGAAATATAGAAAATGAAAATTTACTAGAAGAAGCATAACAAAAGAAGAACGAGAATAAAATAGGAGAGAGGTTATGAATGAAACTCTAAAAAAGCAAATAATAGAGGCTCAAGCGGGTAATAGAGTAGTATTAAATGACCTAGTAGAAAATAATAATGGGCTAATATGGAGTATAGCAAGAAGGTTTGAAGGAAGAGGATATGATATAGAGGATATATATCAAATAGGCGCAATAGGATTTATAAAATCAATTCAAAAATTCGACTTTTCATATAATGTCACATTATCTACATTTGCAGTATCATATATTATAGGGGAAATAAAAAGATTTTTAAGAGATGATGGAATGATTAAAGTATCAAGGCAAATAAAAGAACTTGGAGTAAGAATAGAAAAAATAAAACAAGAATATGAAAAAAAAGGAAAAAATATTACAATTGAAGAAATAGCAAAAATATTAAATGTAACAAAAGAAGAAATAGCAGGAGCTTTAGAGTCTAAAAATACTATACAATCTTTGTATGATAAAGAAAATGAAGATGGAATCTGTTTAATTGATAAAATAAAAGCAAATGATAATGAAGAAGAAAGAATGGTAAATAAATTAGTATTAAAAGAAAGCATTAATAAACTAAAACCCAGAGAAAAAGAAATAATTTTTTTACGATACTATAAATGTCAAACTCAAAAAGATGTAGCTAAAACTTTAGGAATTAGTCAAGTTCAAGTTTGTAGATTAGAAAAACAGATTTTAAGCACATTACAAAGTGATCTTAAGGAGGCATAGTGAAAAGAATTTTTATCATATTGCTAATATTTATATTTACAGTATTTGCACTACCAATTATTTTTACTAATACAAATATTGTTAATGGTAAAAGTGCAGAGAAAGTTAATCAGGAAAATATTATTAAGAATGAAGAACAACAAGTAAATAAAATAGACTATAATTATAAACAATATGATAAAATAAGATTATTACATACAAAAACTAATGAAGTAGAAGAACTTCCATTAGATGAATATTTACTAGGAGTAGTATCTAGTGAAATGCCAGCTGATTTTCATGAGGAAGCATTAAATGCTCAAGCTGTAGTTGCAAGGACATATACAATATATTCTATTTCAAATAGTGGAGGAAAGCACGGAGATGTAGCAGATATATGTGATGATTCTAACTGTTGTCAAGCTTGGATATCAAAAGAGGATAGATTAGCTAAATGGGATGAGAATGTCAGAGATTCAAATTGGAAAAAAATAGAGATGGCTGTATACAACACTGCAGGAAAAATCATTACATATAACGGAAAAGTTATAGATGCATTTTTTCATTCTAATAGTGGTGGTGCAACAGAAGCACCTGTAAATGTATGGGGAGGAACTGATTATCCGTACCTTCAATCTGTTCAAACATCTGGAGAAGATGCTTACTCACAATATAGTTCAGAAGTTATCCTTACTAAAGAAGAATTAAAAGATAAAATAATAAAAAAACACTCAGATTTTACTATAGATTATTCTCAGCCTGATTGCATAAAAATTTTAGAATATACTGAGTCTGGAAGGGTTAGAACTGTAAAAATAGGAAACCTAAATTTATCAGGAGTAGAAGTAAGGACACTTTTAGGATTAAAATCAGCTAATTTTTCAGTTCAGATAGAAGGAGATAATGTAAAATTTTCAGTAAAAGGATATGGGCATGGAGTAGGCATGAGTCAAACTGGAGCTGATAGTATGGCAAAAGCAGGAAGTAATTATATAGATATAATTAAACACTTTTATACAGGTGTAGAAGTTGTTGATATGTAAAAAATAATAGAAACATAAAATAATAAGTTCTAAGAACTCAATTAATATATTGATTTTTAGAACTTTTTATTTAAAAATACAATTCTCATGTATATTTTCCTAAAATAAGGAAATAATTAAAACAATAAGATAAGAATTAAGGAGGATATATATGAGAAGAGAAAATAGAAAGTCAAAAGATGAAGATAAAATAAAATGGGGAAAATTAGTAAGTTTTTTTATAGCAATAATTTTGCTAGGAGTTGCTATAGCAATGTCAATGGCACAAGAAAAAACTGTAGGTAGTTTGGATTATAATAAAGGAGAAAATAATAAAGTTAATAATAACTGGATAGAACAAGCAAGCTCTTCTATTAGTAAAAATATAAATGAAGTAGAAAAAGAAGATACTATTAATAATACACTAAATGAAAATGAAAGCAAAGAAAATGTAATAAAAAATGAAACTATAAATCCAAGTAATACTGCAAATAATAATGTAAATGAAACAAAAATTAATGTGGAAAATAATAGCAATGATAAAAAAGAAGAAGCTAAACAAAATGAAGTACAAGAAAATAATAAAACTAAAGAAGAGAATAATACAGTAAACTTTATATTCCCTGTTGAAGGAGATGTAATTAAAGAATATGCAAAAGATAATTTAATATATTCTGAAACTCTTGAAGAATGGATAACACATAGTGGTATAGATATAAAAGCAGATAGAGCTGCTATAGTAAAAGCTACAGCAGATGGAACTGTTAAATCAATAAAAAATGATCCAAGATATGGCCTTACTGTTACTATAGAACATAATGATGGATATGTAAGTAGCTATTCTAGCCTTCTTACAGCAGAGTTCGTAAAAGAAGGAGAAAAGGTAACTCGGGGGACAAACTATAGGTACGGTTGGTAATAGTGCAGTTTTTGAAACAGCAGAAGATAATCATTTGCATTTTGAATTATTAAAAGATGGAAGTAACATGAATCCTGAGATGTATTTGAAATAGTTCACAAAATTAGTTTTCATAATTAAAAAAAGACAAAAAATAAAATGTAATATAAATGTAATAATTGTCAAAAAAACTCGAAAAATGAGACAGAATAGATACTGCCTCATTTTTGGTTGCTTTGACAATTGTTAAGCAAAATGGTAAGATATGCTTATATTAAGAAAAGTAGGTGATATATAAATGATTTACCAAAATGATATTACAAACTTAGAATCAGACATAAGGGAAAAAATTGGACAAAAGATAATAGTAAAAGGATCTTTAGGAAGGAGTAAGTCGTTTGAAAAAGAAGCTACTATAGAAAAAGCTTACACAAATATTTTCATAGTAAAATATGAAGAAAACAAAAGAAGTGTATCTTATCAGTATAAGGATGTGTTAACAAGAACTGTTGAGGTAGATGTTTTTGATGGTGAAGGGTATAGCCCACTCATTCCACCAGTACAAAAAGTACCTAAAAAAATAAAAGCAGTTTTATAAAAGAAAAAAAGCATTAAGAATTAATCTTAATGTTTTT
>CALXQA010000109.1 GCA_944390335.1 uncultured Clostridia bacterium | reverse complement strand
AAAAAATACTGTTTTTTCTAAATATGTAATGATATAATAAGAAAAAAAGCGAGGAAAATATGGAATATAGTAAATTAGGAAAAGAATTAGAAATATATACAACTATAGATTATATAGGAAAAGGATTCCCAATAATCTTACCTAATGGAGCAAAAATGATAAAAATCTTAAGAGAAATGGTTGAAGATGAAGAAGAAAAAAGAGGATATATGGTAGTAAGAACACCAAGTGCATCTAGAGCAGAAATATATATGATTGAAGATAGGTGGGAAATAGAAAAAGATGAAATATTTAAGATAGAAAATGAAGATGAAATAAACTCAATAGTTTTAAGACCATATGTAAAACCATTTCATTGTAGTATGTATCAAATAGGAGAACATAGCTATAAAGAACTACCAATCAAATACAGTGAAACATCAACAGTATTTAGAGATGAGCCTACAAGTAAATTAAGAGGCTTGACATGCATGAGGCAATATTCATTTTCAGATGCAAGTATATTTATGACATTTGAACAAATAGAAAAAATAATAAAAGAATCAGTTGAAATTGAGCAAATATTTATGGAAAAGCTAGGACTAAATGTAGAATTTAAAATATCTAATTGGAATGACAAAGCTAAAGAAGAATATATAGGAACAATAAATGAATGGAATACATGTATTAGTTTAATGAAAAAAGTACTAGATGAAAAAAATATAAAATATGAAGAAAATAAATATGCAAAAATGTATGGACCAAGCATACAGCTTTTCTATAACTCAAAATTATTAGCAAAAATAGAAGTGGATTTTGAAGTTACACATAGATTTGATTTAAAATATACGGACAAAGATGGAAAAGAAAAATTCCCAATATATATACATAGACAAAATCTAGGATGTTATGAAAGTATGCTTGCAATATTAATAGAAAGGTATGGAGGAGAGTTTCCTACATGGATAGCACCAGTCCAGTGTGTGATAATACCAGAATATGACGAATATATAGACTATGCAAATAAACTAAAAGAAGAATTAAAAATAAGAAGAGTTAGAGTAAATATAGATTATACAGATAAAGGAATAAATGAAAAAATAGAAAAAGCAAAAAAATTTAAAATACCATATATAGTATTAATAGGAAAAAAAGAATATAACAACAACTATGTATCAGTTATAAGATATGGAAAAGAAGGAATAAAAGAATATACATTAGATGAGGTAATTCAAAGGTTTGAAAGAAGGAGATAAGAATGCTAAAAAATGATGTACTAGAGTACATAAAATTAGACTTAAATAAAATACCAAAAAAATTATTAGAAAATAATATTATACATTTTGACAATTATAAAAATTTAAATATGTATAAAATATATGAATATGTTTCTGCACACAATTTAGAGATATTAATTACACCATTAGATAGGACAGCAGAACTAAAAGAAAGACTAAAAAGTGCAAAAACACTCACAGAATATTTGACGTCAGATGATAAAAAGCTAGAAAATACATTTAATGAAATATTAGAACAAGCATCAGTAGAAGAAATAAAGAAATTAGAAGAAATGCAAGAATCTTTTACAAAAGATATACCATATTTAATAAAATATGATAAAAATTATTTATGGCAAATATATTACTCAAAAAAAGACGATAAATACTTTATGTTATTTCCAGCAAATGAAGGTGAAACATCAGTATTATTTTATATAATAAAGAAAAAGCTAGAAAAGAAAGACACTAAAATATTTGTACCAGTATGCAAGCAAGAATTCTCAGAAAAAATATTAGACAGTTTAAAAATAAATGAAATAGAAAACTATATTTGGCTTTTCACAGAAAATTGGCCTAATATTTATGAAGTATGTCAAGACAAAATCTATATTACAGGAAAAACAAAAGTAGGAGGAATAATAGAAAGTAGTTTTAGAAATATTTTTAATTCTAAAGAAGAAGCGGAAAATTACTATAAACTGCTAAAAACGCTGTTTATTTTGACTACAGAAACTAATTATTTATATACATTTGATACATATATAAACGAAGATGGCAGTTTAGGATTAAAATATAAAGATAATTTATTAAAATTAGAAAATATAAAAGAATTTATAACTAATCAAATAGAGAAAAAAAATAAAAATATAGCTGAATTAAATGAAAAATTAGAAAAAGAAAATAACTATTTAAAAGAACTAAAAGAATATATAAAAAAACAAAATGAAATATATGTAATGCAAGAAAAGCAAATAGTAATGTTTTTACAATGTAAAAAGAGTTTTTTTAAAAAAATCTCATACTTTTTTAAAAGTAAAAAATTTATAACACCTAATATAAAAATAAGCCTACACGAAGATAAAAAAATATCAAAAAAAGAAATAGATAAAATTAATTCGTATAATATAAAAGAACTTATAGACTTAACATTACAAGAAAAAGAAACAATATCAAAAATAAAAACAGTAGAAACAGATGAAAAAGCACTAAAAATAAAAAAAGAAAATTTAGAAAAAAAGATAAAAAATGCTAGTATATATTTATCAGAGATAGAAAAACATAAAAAAAGTATATTTGAATTTTGGAAATTTACTAATAAAGATGCTACTCAGCAATTAGTAGAAGGAGAAGCGGTAAAAGAAAGTGATAAAAAAGAATCAGAAAATATAATTAAAAATTTTAAAATAGAAGAAGACTTAGATTTACTAGGACAAAAAATGGATAGAATGCAAAGAGAATTACTTTCAGAAAATGAAATAAATGCAATATATAATTTAAAATATTGTATGGAAATAATAAAAAATATAGAAGAAGATGAAGAATTAGAAAAATTACTTCACAAAATAAAAGAAAAACAAAATGAAGATGAAATATTTAGTGATTTATTAGATGACTATACAAACATTGTAAAAATCAATAATAAAGAATGTAGAGAAAGAAAAAGAAAACCTTTTAGAGGATACTTAATAAATAATGAAGAAAATGGTAAAGAAAGAATAAAAAAAATAATATCAGAAGATAAAAAAATAGTAGAAAATGCATTAAAAAAAATTACCTCATTAGCTAAAATTTCAATATATGTAACAGAAATAGAAAAAGAAAATACATATATTATTGGAGAAATACAAGCTGAAAAAATTATAAAAGAAGCCAAAGGAGATATAAAAATATATAAAATAAATGTTGAATGTGGAAATAATGCAATATATTTAACAAATATAATATTCTTTAATAATATAAACAATACACTTCCAGTAGGAATGAATATAGAAACAAAAATACTTTTAAAAATGCCAAAAATAAATAAGAAAAATATGCATGAAAAAACAATACATGTTCTTGAAAAAGAAAATGAATTTAAATATAGAGTAAGAAAAATTAGTATAATATCATTAAACTAAAAAAAGTTGACATAAATTAAAAAGGAAAGTATAATAATAAAAATTATATTTATTCTTATAAATATTGGGAGGAAACAATGATGAAAGTACAAAATATTAGAAATGCAACATTTTCAAGCTCTAACCGGCTAGAAAAATGGATAATACCAGAAGAATATAAATCTAAATATATACTAAATGGGTATGTAAAACAAGCAAGAGCATATAAAAAGATAGCAACTATTCCTGTAGAAAATACAGATATGAAAAAAGTACTATTAGAAAATGGTGAGGAATACAAAATCATAACATTTGATAAAGACTATGAGGACTATCTAAATGCATATAAAAAAGGTATCAAAATATTAACTAATTGGGCAATCATTGGAAAAAAAGAAAAACGTTATATAATGTTTGGAAAAGTTGAAGGACAAGATGTAAAAGGAGAGATCTCAGAACAAGATAATAATTATATACATTTCAAAAGCGGAGAAAAATATTTTGTAATGTGGAATCAAACATATTTTAGATATAATGAACAAATGTATATTCTAAGAAAAATGTCCGATTTGCTATTTGAAAAATATGGAGGACTTACAAACTTTGGAGGAATAAAAATAAAACCAAATATAATATTATAAGAATAAAG
>CALXQA010000108.1 GCA_944390335.1 uncultured Clostridia bacterium | reverse complement strand
CTATTTGAAAAATATGGAGGACTTACAAACTTTGGAGGAATAAAAATAAAACCAAATATAATATTATAAGAATAAAGGCTTCGCATTTGCGAAGCCTAATATTTATAAAATAATACAGATTAATCCACCACTACCCTCATTAACAATTCTTTCCAAAGTCTCTTGAAGCTTACTTTGAGCATCTTCAGGCATTCTTTCCAATTTATTTTGAAGACCTTCATTTACAAGTTCATGTAAGCTCTTACCAAAAATATTAGACTCCCATATTTTTTTCGGGTCATTTTCAAACTCTTCAAGTAAATACTTTACCAACTCTTCAGACTGCTTTTCACTACCAACAATAGGAGAAACCTCAGTTTCAACATTAGTAAGAATCATATGAATACTAGGAGCTTTAGCTTTTAGCTTAATACCAAACTTGGAACCTTGCTTAACCATTTCAGGCTCTTCCAAAATCAAATCATCCATAGAAGGCGTAATTATGCCATATCCAGTAGACTTAACTTGTTCTAAAGCAGGAGCAACCCTATCATATTCACACTTTAACTTTGATAAACTGTAAAAAGTAGTAAATAAATCAAACTCATTATTAATACATTGACCAGATATTTCTGTAAGAACCTTAAAAAATAAATCATCCTTTAAATTTATAGAAACAGTAATGCTACCATTTCCAAGATTAATTTCATTAATAACAGTAGACGATATAATTTCAGTATTTTGCAAACTATCAATAGCAAAATTAGCCTCTTTAATAATAGAAACACTTGAAAAAGTCTGTTTAATTTCAGAATAAAGTTCTTGTTTTAGCCAATGAGAACAGTCTAATCCATCCACCCATTTAGGATAAGAAATATTAATTCTTTCGATAGGGAATTCATATAAAACCTTACTAAAAATCTCATTAATATCATATAAAGAAAGATTAGAGCAATCAGTAGGAATTACTGGACAATTATATTTTTCTTCCAAAGAAGTTGCCAAATTTCTAGTATAATCAGAAAAAGGAGCAACTGTATTTAAAACAATAACAAAAGGTTTATTAAGTTCCTTAAGTTCTTTAACAACTCTTTCCTCAGCCAAAATATAATCATCTCTGGAAATACCAGAAAAACTTCCATCAGTAGTAACCAAAACGCCAATAGTAGAATGATCTTGGATAACCTTTTTAGTACCAATTTCAGCAGCCTCATTAAAAGGAATTTCCTCATCAAACCAAGGAGTCTTTACCATTCTAGGAATGTCATCCTCTAAATAACCAATAGCATTGTTAACTAAATAACCAACACAATCAACAAGCCTAGCCTTAAACTTAATATTTCCATCCAAAGTAATTTCAACAGCTTCATTTGGAACAAACTTAGGCTCAGTAGTCATAATTGTTCTACCAGAAGCACTTTGAGGAAGTTCATCTAAAGCACGTTCTCTTTTGTATGAGTTATCTATATTAGGTATAACAAGTAAATCCATAAAATTCTTTATAAAAGTAGACTTTCCTGTTCTAACAGGACCTACAACACCAATATAAATATCTCCATCAGTACGATTAGATATATCCTGATATAATTTTAAATTGTCCTCCATTTTTACCTCCTAAAGAAGATTTTTACAAAACTTTATTAAAGTATATTAAATATTTGGGTATATATGACAAAATTAAAAAAATAAATAAAAAAATAAAAAAAAATTAGACAAAAGATAAGTTTAAATAATCTAATATATGACTAAGAACATCACAAAAAATAATAAAGTTGCATATTAAATATAAATATGGTAAAATAACAAAGGGAGACTTTAAATAGGGAGGCTAAAATGAAAAATTTTGAGAATATTTTAAAACAAAACAATCAACAACATTTGCTAAAGTACATTGAAATGGCAGATAATAATCAAAAAGAAAACTTAATAAAAGAAATTGAAAACATAGACTTTGAACAATTAAATGAATTGTATAATATTAGTAAAAGAGATAAAGATAAAATAATAGAAAGTTGCATTATAGAACACACATCATTTGTTGATAAATATAAAGGAGATAAGCAAAAACTAGAAGAGTATAAGGAAAAAGGTGAAGAAATAATAAAAAAAGGAGAATATGCAGTTGTAACAATGGCAGGAGGACAAGGGACAAGACTTGGACATGATGAACCTAAAGGCACTTTTTTATTAAATGTAAAACCTAAACCTAAATATTTATTTGAAATACTAGTAGATGGAATAAAAAGAGCAAATGAAAAATATGGAATAGCATTAAATTGGTATATAATGACAAGTACAGAAAATAATGATAAAACTCAAGAATTTTTTGAAGAACATGAATATTTTGGTTATCCCAAAGAAAAGATAAAATTTTTTAAACAAGGAAATTTACCATTAATAAGTGAAGACGGTAAATTATTAGTAGATGAAAAATTCAATATAAAATATGCAGCAGATGGGAACGGCTGTATATATAAAGCTATGAGAAAAAATGGCATAATAGAAGATATGAAAGAAAAAGGAATAAAATGGGTATTTATTGGCTCAGTTGATAATGCACTACTAAATATGGTAGACCCAATACTATTAGGACTTACAGTATCTCAAAATAATATGATAGGTTCTAAATCAGTAGTAAAAAGAAGTCCAGAAGAGCCAGTAGGAGTATTTTGTAAAAAGAATAATAAACCAGCAGTAATAGAATATACAGAACTTCCAACAGAAATGGCAAAAGAAACAGACGAAGATGGGGAACTTTTATTTGGCGAATCACATATAATGTGTAATCTATATAATGTAGAAGCACTAGATATAATAAGTAAAAATACACTACCATATCATAGTGCACATAAAAAAGCAGCATATATGGACGAAAACGGAAATATAATAAAAGTAAAAAAGCCTAATGCATATAAATACGAAGCATTTATATTTGACGGATTTATCTTCTTTGATAATATTTCAATTTTAAGAGGTAGAAGAGAAGAAGACTTTGCACCGGTAAAAAATGCAGAAGGGGAAGATAGCCCAGAAACAGCTATTAAGCTATATAATGACTATTGGGAGAATAAATAATATGGAAGATTGTAAAATAAAAAATTTATATAATTTAGAACAAACTATAGCAAAAGAACTATTAGAAAAATATGAATATCCATGGGAAGTTTTGCCACATATAGAAGAATATATACTAAAACTAGGTAATAGCTTAGATGAAAAAGAATATATAAAAGTAAAAGAAACAGTATGGATACATAAAACAGCTAAAGTATATGAATCTGCATATATAGGAGATAACTGCATAATATGTAAAAATGCAGAAATAAGACACTGTGCATTTATAAGAAAAAATGCAATAATAGGTGAAAATACAGTTGTGGGAAATTCTACAGAATTAAAAAATGTTATATTATTTAATAATGTCCAAGTACCACATTATAACTATGTTGGAGATTCAATATTAGGATATAAATCACATATGGGAGCAGGTTCAATTACTTCTAATGTAAAATCAGATAAGAAATTAATAGTTATAAAAAAAGAAGATAAAGAAAAAGATGAAAATGAGTATATAGAAACAGGTATGAAAAAAATAGGAGCAATGTTAGGAGATAATGTAGAAGTTGGATGCGGAAGTGTACTTAATCCAGGAACAATTATAGGAAAAAATACTAATATATATCCACTATCATCTGTAAGAGGTGTAATAAAAGCAAACTCAATATATAAAAATAAAAATGAAATAGTAGACAAAATCAACCAATAGGGACGGTCCTTTTTGGTTGAAAAAAATAAAAAAGTAGGAGATAAAAATGCCTGAAAGCCTTGATACTGTATATATATATATATATATATCGTAAGTTTTAAAGGAATAAATAAATTAAACATAGATGAATTAAAAGAAGCTATGTATTTTAGAAGAATCTAAAATATGTAGCTTTTTCTGCATTAGCTGAATAATAACTAAAAATAATGAAAATAATAAATATAGAATATAAAAACAAATAAGCAATAATAAATAATTGCAAACACAAA
>CALXQA010000107.1 GCA_944390335.1 uncultured Clostridia bacterium | reverse complement strand
GAGTAAAAAAACAATAATATCTAAACCCATTTAATTGATTAATCATATTAAATGGGTTAAAATTTATTTTAATACTATTTAATTAAAGGAGAATTAAATGAAAAAAATCTTAATTGTAGAAGATGATAATACTATTAACAACTTAATTAGAGAAATATTAGAAAAAGAAAGATATAAAATATATAGTGCATATTCAGGCACAGAAGCTCTAATAATATTAGAAAGAGAAAATATTGATTTAATATTATTAGATTTAATGCTACCAGGAATAAATGGAGAGCAAGTTATAGAAAAAGTAAAAGATATTCCAATTATAGTAATAAGTGCAAAAGTAGAAGTATCTGATAAGGTAAATGCCTTATTAAAAGGAGCAAATGACTATATAACTAAGCCATTTTGTGCAGAAGAACTAATTGCAAGAGTAAAAGTTCAATTAAGAAATTACAATATAAAAAAACAAAATATAGAACTTAAATACAAAGATATGACTTTAAGAGAAGATGAACATATTTTAAATATAAAAAACAAAGAAGTATACTTAACCAAAACAGAATGTCTAATTATAAAACAACTATTATTAAATCCAGAAAATGTAGTAACAAAATCCAAAATTCTTGATTTAATAAGTAATGATGCACAAGAATGCGATGAGGGTTCATTAAAGGTTCATATAAGTAATATAAGGAAGAAAATAAAAAAAGTAACAGATAAAGAATATATAGAATCTGTGTGGGGAATAGGGTTTAAACTTAAAGAATAAAAATTAATTAAAAATTTACTAATTTCTTAACCACTTTCTTAACTATTTTCTGATAACATTAAAATATAAAAGGAGGAGGTTATGGAATATATTTTAGAAATAAATAATCTAGAAAAAAGATATGGACGTAATGTAGTAATAAAAAATTTAAATATGCATGTTCCAAAAGGTGCTATATACGGTCTTATTGGAAAAAATGGAGCAGGAAAAACTACTTTAATTAGAATATTATGTGGTTTGCAAAGGCCAACTTCAGGAACATATAATATTTTAGGAATTTCAAATAATGGAGGAAAAATTAATAATGCTAGAAAAAGAATAGGAGCAATAATAGAAAATCCATCTATTTGCCTTGATATGACAGCAGAAGATAATCTAAAAGAACAATGTAAAATAATAGGACTCCCTAATTTTGATGATGTATATGAAATACTAAAAATAGTAGGATTAGAAGATACAGGAAAAAAGAAAGCTAAACATTTTTCTTTGGGAATGAAACAAAGATTAGGAATAGCAATTGCCTTAGTAGGAAGCCCAAATATGCTAATATTAGATGAGCCAGTAAATGGATTAGATCCAGAAGGTATTATAGAAATAAGAGAATTAATATTAAAGCTAAATACAGAAAAAGGAATAGCATTTCTAATATCTAGTCATTATTTAGATGAATTATCTAAAATTGCAACTTATTATGGATTTATGAACTTAAATAAGATTGTAAAAGAAATTAGCAAAGAAGAATTAGAAGAAAACTTTAAAAAGAAAACTATAATTAAAGTAAATAATATAAAAGAATGTGTGATATATTTAGAAGAAAATAAAATACCATATAAAATTATATCAAATGAAGTAATTGAGATTTATAAAAAAATAAATATTTCAGAATTTGTAATTACACTTTCCAAAAAAGATTGCATTATTAAAGATGTTATAGAAAAAGACGAATCACTTGAAAATTATTATTTAAATCTAATAGGAGGTGTAAAAGATGTATAAACTTTTAAAAGCAGGATGGTTTAGATTAAAAAAGGATACTATATTTTTCTTATTCATGTTTTTAAGTATTTTAATAGCAATATTTACATTAATAAAATATAAAACTTCTTGGGGTTATGTAATATTAGATGAAATAATGAATGAATTTATAACATATATAGGACTATTTATAGCAATATTTGTAAGTATATTTGTAGGAAAAGAGCACTCAGAGGGAATTATAAGAAATAAAATAATTGCTGGACATAGTAGAATGTCAATATATTTATCTAACTTAATAATAACAGTAATTGCAGCAATAATTTGTGAATTAATTTATATAATAATTACACTATTAATTGGTATACCACTCTTTGGAATGCTTAGGATGAATTTTTATGATTTTTTGCTTAATATATTATGTACATTCCTAATTATAATATCATTTTGCAGTATATACAATTTTATTACAATGATATGCTCTGAAATAACCATATCAACAATAATTAATATATTAATATTTATCATAATGTTTATACTAGCTTCTTCCTTAGGATATATTGTTCATTCTTCTAAATATATTAATAATACATATATAGAAAATGGAGTAGAGCATATAATTAGCCAAGAAATTAATCCTAATTACCCAGGAGATGAAAAAGTAGAATTAGCAAAAATATTTTACTTAGCAATTCCACAAGGACAAGCCAGTGAGCTTATGAGGAGTAACGATGTTATAAAATTAGATACTATACCTTTATATAATCTAATAATATATTCAGTAATAATAATTCTAATTATAAATAGTATAGGATTATGGTTATTTTCAAGAAAGGAACTGAAATAAAAGATGCTTTATATTATTGTTGCAATTTTACTTTTTATTTGTATAGCTTTAATATTAAAATTGTACTTTATGAAAAAGTCAATTAAAGAAATATCTGCATCTTTAGAAGAAATATTAAATTTAAAATCTAATAATATATTAACTATTTCTTCATCTGATAATGATTTAAAATTATTAGCAAGTAAAATAAATAAAGAACTTAAAAGTTTGAGTAAACAAAGACTACAATATGAAAATGCTAATCAAATTCTAAAAAGAAATATTACAAATATATCTCATGATATTAGGACACCACTTACTGCTATAAACGGATATATTGGTATGTTAAGAGATAATGATAATATAAAAAATGATAAATATATAAAGATTATACAGGAAAAAACAAACGATTTAATTAATCTATCAAACCAATTATTTATTTTTTCTATGTCAATTGATAATGATTTAAAATTAAATAAGAAAAAATATTGTATAAATGAAATATTAGAAGAGGTTTTAGCAAGTTATTATGATATTTTTAAAGAAAAAAATATAGTTCCTAAAATTGAAATTACTAAAGAAAAAATATATAGAAATATTGATAAAAACTCTATTATAAGAGTAATAGAAAATATTTTATCTAATGTAATTAAATATAGTGAAGGAGATTTTAAAGTTACATTAGATAAAGATGGAAAGATAACTTTTTCTAATAAATCTAAAGCTTTAGATACAACTACTGTACAAAAAATATTTGGTAGATACTTTACAGTTGAAAATGCAAAAAAATCAACTGGAATAGGTCTATCTATTGCGAAAGAATTAATTGAACTAAACAATGGTAAAATAAGTGCAAAATATATAAGAGGATATTTGATAATTTATATAATAATATAATTAGTGTAAAAAATAGATAAAATAAAAATTGATATGCTAACTTTTATAAATAAAATAGTATATAAGCATAATCATAACATTTCTCTTATTAGAAATGAAAAATAAAAAATTATAATAAAAGCATACAAGCAGCGTAAATATTATATTGTAAGCCTTAGTTTTTTGGTTGAGGAGAGGAAAATTGTAGTTTAAATTGTTTATTTACTGGCATTTTAGAATTTTTGGAATGTAGTTAAATCAAAACATTAAATAAAATTTAAATTTTTGCATATAATATAAAAAATTATATAATTTTTATAACAGAACAAAAGTAGGCTGATGTAGCACCAACAGAAGGGTGTGTTAGGTTAGGCAGCTAACCTCATCAGCCACTCTTTTTTTATTTAAATATTTTTATTCTATATCCGCATAAAATTATTTATTTTATGTTATTATATATTTAATAAGTATTATACTAGGAGGTGAGTTTATGAAAATAGTTTATTACTTAAAAAAATTATTAATAAATTAAAAAATAAGAAGCAAAATCAGATTTTATTAGACTCGCCTAAAGGAATTTATAAAAA
>CALXQA010000106.1 GCA_944390335.1 uncultured Clostridia bacterium | reverse complement strand
CTAATATAACATTAAACTTAAGTGCAACAGATAAAGAAACAGGATTCCAGAAATATCAAGTAAGTATAAATAATACAACATCATGGAAAGATTGTTCATCACCATATAAAATAACAAGTGACACCAATTCAACATTATACTTTAGAGCAGTAGATAAAGCTGGAAATGTAGGAGATGCATCAAATGCAATACAAGTAAAAAGAGATGCAACAGCACCTAATAGTTTTAATATTAGTATAAATAATGTAATATATGATGGATTTACAATAAATGCAAGTACATCAGATGCAACATCTGGAATTAATAGATATGAATACATGGTAAATGGAAGTAAAAAATACTCAGGAACAGCAAAAAGCTATAAAGCAACAGGACTTCAAAAAGGAGTAGATTATGAAGTTTATGTAAATGCATATGACAATGCTGGAAATGTTAGAAAATCTAATGTATTAAGACAAAGGGTAAAATCAAAATGGACAACAAAAGTATCAAATTCAAGTGCAGGCAAGGTAACATTAAATGATCCAGCATCAGAGCAAAATCCTACAGTTTTGAGTATATTACAATATGAAGATGAGATGCTTTATTCTTATATTAGATTTAATGAAAAAGTAAAAGCAGGAAGTAAAGTTGCTATAACATATAAGTATACAAGAAGTAGTAATAATTATTATTTCAATTTTGATATAAACACTTCTAAAAATGAAAGATGTATATATTTAGTAAGTAGTGGAAAGGATACTAAGAAAACATTAACTGAAACACTAAGCTATGATGGAGACTTTTTAGAATTAAGAGTAACCAAAACAGATATAACAAGTAAAAACTATTACTTAGATTTTTACATTTATGAAGTAACACTAGATGGTAAAAAAATATTATAAATAATTTATATAATATAACATGAAAGCTATGTAAATATATAAATACATAGCTTTTATAATCTAAAAAATAATCTATTAATAAAAATATTAATAATATTATTGACATATGTATTGCAAAAGGATTAGATTATATCTGTAAGATATATTTTTGACCTACTTAATTAAGGAGGATACTTATGAAAAAAGACAATGACATTAAAGTGGAAATCTTATGTAAATCCAGTATTAAAAACGAAGTCGAAGTAGGAGATAGTGTAACAATAATAGTTACTATACCAAAGAAATATGGAATAGTAAGTAATGTGCAGGTACTATTTAATAAAGAAGGTGAGAATCCATCAATTATCAAATCTTTAAATAGAAAAGAAGAAAAAGAAAGTGATGATTACTATTTTGAAACAAAAGTTATATTTAATGAAGTAACAAGAATGTTTTTCTATTTTAAAGTAAATGTTAATGGGCAAAACCAAGCTATTAAAATAAATAGAAAAACAAAAAATCCATTTTTCACTACTCAAGAATCCCCATATTGGAGCATTTTAATTATTAACAAAAACTTTAAAGTTCCAGAATGGTCTAAAGGGGCAATATATTATCAAATATTTGTAGACAGATTTTTTAGGCCAAACGGAAATTTTAAGCTAGTTGAAGGAAGAAATTATAGAAATTGGGGAGAGATGCCTAATTTTCATAGAAATGCAGAAGGCAAATTTCACAATAATGATTTCTTCGGAGGAAACTTAAAAGGAGTTGAAGAAAAACTAAAGTACTTAAAAAAATTAAATGTAACAGTAATCTATTTATCACCAATACTTTATAGTAAGTATAGATATGATAGGTATGCAACAACAGACTATGAAAAAATAGACATAAATGCAGGAACATTCGAAGATTTAAAAAGCTTACATGATAAAGCAAATAAAATGGGTATGAAATTAATTTTAGATGTTGTTTTTGACCATTTAGGTAGCGACAATCCAATATTTATAGATGCAATAACAAATAAAAAATCAAAATATAGAGACTGGTTTTTTATAGGTAATGATGGAAAATATAGATATTGGTATAATGAATTTACAGATATGCCTGTATTTAATCAACAAAATCTAGAATATCAAAACTATATTTATGGTAAAGGTGGAATTGTAGAAAAATTAACAAAATATGTAGATGGGTTTAGAATAGACGTTGCAGAAGAAATAGAAAATCTTTTTTTAGAAGGACTAAGAAATAAAGCAAATGAACAAACAAAGCATATAACAATAGCAGAACATTGGCATAAAGCAGATGTTACAGAATTAGGAAAATGTTATGATACAACAACAAACTATTTATATACTAATGCCATATACAAATGGATACTATATGGAGAAGGTGAATACTTTAAAAATCAAATAGATGATATAATACAAAGCTATCCAGAAGAAAGCATTTGCTCAATGCTAAACTCATTAGATACACATGATATAGTAAGAGCGCTCACAATAATAGGTGGAAAGTGGATGAGACATGATTATAAAGAAATATGGAAAATTGACGAATATCCAAGTAGATGGCATAAAAATGTAAATGGAAAAATCATATTTGAAACAGATGAATTTAGAAAGGAAGAAGCACAAAATGACAAACTAAGACCAGTAGAATATAGGATAGCAAAGGAAAAATTAAAAATAGCAGCATTGCTTCAATATGTACTTCCAGGAAATCCATGTATTTACTATGGTACAGAAATAGGCATGCATGGATATAAAGATCCATTTAATAGGAAGTGTTTTGAATGGAACAAAATAGATAAAACATTACTCAGATATTATATTAAACTTGGAAAATTTAGAAAAAATAATAAATCTCAACTTTCTAATTCAAAAACAGAAATTTACTATGTAGATGAAAGTATACTATACCTTATTAGAAACAATTTACTCATAATTATAAACGCATCAAACAGTCTGAAGAAAATAAATGTACCAGAAGAATTTATAAAAGGAGAGAAGATTTTTGAAGTAAAAAAGCAAGAAAACTTAGAAAATATCTTACCACTAAATGGAATTGTTTTAAAAAAATAAATAAGTACCTCAAAACCAGAAAAATATGTTTACTTTTCTGGTTTTGAGGACTAAAGTAACAAAGTATATAAAAAAGTTGACAATTTAGAGAAAAGATTGTTAGAATATCATATAAGATGGTGAGAAAAAAATAATGAAACAAAATATAAATAGGAAAGTAAAATTAAGTATTATAATTCTAATCATAATTATATTATTAATCACATGGTTTATTATTAGCATATTAAATTACTTTAATCTAATACCAAAAAAATCATATACAGCAAGCGACTTTGGAATAGAAACAATAAAAAGCAATATAGATTATGATAATGATGGAATAGATGACTATACAGATATAATGCTAGGAGCAAGAAAAGATGCACAGAACATGCCAAAATATAAAAGTGCATATTATGCAGGAGGGTATCCTCCAGACAATGAAGGAGTATGTACTGATTTAGTATGGAGAGCATTAAAAAATGCAGGATATAGCTTAAAAGACTTAGTAGATGAGGATATAAAAAACAATTTAAGCAGCTATGAAAAAATAGAAAAACCAGATCCTAATATAGACTTTAGAAGAGTATACAATTTAAAAGTATTTTTTGATAGAAACACAAATAAACTTACCAATAATGTATATGAAATTGCACAATGGCAACCTGGGGATATAGTTATATTCGAAGAATCACATATTGGTATAATATCAGATAAAAGAAATAAAAAGGGTATACCATATCTAATACATAATACAGCACAACCTGTAAGAGAAGAAGATGTATTAGAAAGATATAAAGACATAATTACAGGACATTACAGATGGAATTAAATACATATTTATATTATATTTTATTTATAGTATTTAATATAATATATGTATAATTAATTTAATTAAAGAAAGAATATAAACGTATAGAAAGATATAAAATAATATAGAAAGAAAAGAGGAATATAAAATGCTTAAAACCGTTGAGGCTGTATATATATATATATATCGTAAGATTTAATAAAAAAGAAAAAATAAACATAGTAAAAATAGAAAGTGAAATAAAAGAAGCTATGTGTTTTAGAGGAACCTAAAACATGTGGCTTTTTTTGAGCAAAAAACAAACCAAAACAGCCAAAAACAAACAAAAAA
>CALXQA010000105.1 GCA_944390335.1 uncultured Clostridia bacterium | reverse complement strand
TAGTATTAAAATAAATTTTAACCCATTTAATATGATTAATCAATTAAATGGGTTTAGATATTATTGTTTTTTTACTCTTAATACTCTTAGTGCATTTATTATTGCTAAAATAGATACTCCTACATCTGCAAATACTGCTTGCCACATGCTTGATATTCCAATTGCACTTAATATTAATACTATGATTTTTACAGAGATTGCAAATATTATATTTTGTTTTACTATTTTCATTGTTTTTTTAGATAGTTTTATTGCATTTACTATTTTTGATGGTTCATCTGTCATAAGTACTACATCTGCTGCTTCTATTGCTGCATCTGATCCTAATGCTCCCATTGCTATTCCTATATCTGCTAATGCTAGTACTGGTGCATCATTTATTCCATCTCCTACAAATGCTAGCTTTCCTTTTTCGCTTTTTTCTTTTAGTAGTTTTTCTACCTTTTCTACTTTTCCGTCTGGTAATAGTTCTGTATATACTTTATCAATACATAATTCTTTTGCTACACTTTCTCCTACGTCTTTTTTATCTCCTGTTAACATTACTATTTGCTTTATATTTATTTTCTTTAAATTACTAATTGCTATTTTTGAGTCTTTTTTTATTTCGTCTGCTATTACTATATATCCTGCATATTTTTTATCTATTGATACATATATAACTGTTCCAATTTCTTGGCTTTTTGTATATTCTATAGTTTCTTCTTTCATTAGTTTTTCATTTCCAACTAATATTTCTTTATCTTCTACTATAGCATTTATTCCTAAACCAGATAGTTCTTGAGTTTTTTCTATTTTGCTTTCATTTATTTTTTTATTATATGCTTTTTTTATTGATGTTGCAATTGGATGGTTTGAATAGTTTTCTGCATATGCTGCATATTTTAATAGTTCTTCTTCTTTGATGTTTATTCCTTTTATTTTTCTTACTTTAAATGTTCCTTCTGTTAATGTTCCTGTTTTATCAAATACTAGAATTTCTGTATCTGCAAGTGATTCTAAATAGTTACTCCCTTTTATTAGTATTCCCATTTTTGATGCTCCACCTATTCCTCCAAAGAAACTAAGTGGAATTGATATTACAAGTGCACATGGACATGATACTACTAAAAATGATAGTGCTCTATATATCCATTCTGAAAAAGTTTGGTCTTTTATTATTAGAGGAGGTACTAATGCTAAAATTACTGCTATTATTACTACTATTGGTGTATAATATTTTGCAAACTTTGTTATAAAGTTTTCTGATTTAGATTTTTTATTACTTGCATTTTCTACTAAGTCTAGTATTTTACTTACAGAAGAATTTTCAAATTCTTTTGTTACTTTTATTTTTAATACTCCATTTATGTTTATACACCCACTTATTACATCTTCTCCTTCTATTACATCTCTTGGAACCCATTCTCCAGTTAATGCTTTTGTATCTATGCTTGATTTTCCTTTAATTATATATCCATCTAACGGTATCTTTTCTCCTGGTTTTACAATGATTATTTCTCCTATTTTTACATCTTCTGGTTTTATTTTTTGAATTTCTTTATTTCTTTCTACATTTGCATATTCTGGTTTTATATCCATTAATTCAGTAATTGATTTTCTAGATTTATCTACTGCATAACTTTGAAATAGTTCTCCTACTTGATAAAATAACATGACTGCTACTGCTTCTGGATATTCTCCAATTACAAATGCTCCTAGTGTTGCTACTGCCATTAGAAAATTTTCATCAAATACTTTTCCTTTTATTATATTTCTTATTGCCTTTTTTATAATCTCAAATCCTACTATTATATATGCTATTACATATATTGCTCCATTTATGTATTTGTTTTCAAAGTTTATTATTAAGGTGATAAGAAATAATAGGAGTGATATTATTATTTTTATAAGCTTTTTTTGCATTTTCCTTCCCCTCCTATATTTCTTCTATTTTTACATCTGGTTCTTCTTTTTTTATGACTTTTTTTATTTTATTTATTATTTCTTCTTTATTTTCACAGTTGTATTCTATTTCCATCTTTTGCATTATATAGTTTATGTTAACGCTTTCTATTTCTTCTATTTTTTGTATTTTTCTTTCTAGTTCTACTCCGCAATTAGCACAGTCTAATCCTGTAATTTTGAATTTAGCTTTCATTATAATTTCCTCCTTTATTTTCTATGCTCTATATGTTCTATTCCTATTTCAAATACTTTTTTTATATGCTCATCATCTAACATATAAAATACTTCTTTTCCTGATTTTCTACATTTTACAATTCCACTTCTTCTTAGTGTTCCTAATTGATGTGATATTGATGATTTACTCATTCCTAGCACATTTGCTATGTCACATACACACATTTCATTTTGGTCAAGTGCAAATAATATTTTTGTTCTTGTTGTATCTCCTATTATTTTAAAGAATTCTGCTAACTTATTAAATATATCGCTTTCTGGCATGTTTTTTATTGTTTTTTCTACTACTTCTTGATGTATTATACTACAGTCACATATAAATTCATTTCTAGACATTTTTCCTCCTATCTATTTACTATTAGTTGAATGTTTATTCAACTTTATTGTATTATATGTGAATAAGTACTCAACTGTCAATAGCAAAAATAAATAAAATTAAATTTTTGTAATATATATTAAATATTTAGATAAATTTATAAGGTAAGTATTCAATAAAATATTGATTACTTACCTTTAAATTTACATAATTATATTTCAACACTCACAATTTTTACTTAACGTACATAATAGACCTGAAACCAAGTGTAGCATAACTACCACTTGTAATGTCGGTGTCACGATAAGCCGTGTAGTAATTGATAACAGTGTATGCACCTCCTCTATCAGTGCAAGGAGAATTACTATTAGTAGATGTCTCTGTACTCCATTCGTTAACATTTCCAGATATATCATATATATTACATCTTACATCATAATTATTCTCTTCATCATGTGCATTTCCTGTTGTTGTTAGTGTTTCTTGCAATTTTATTTGTTTTGAATAATCTGTATCTCCACTGAATGTCTGTATAAATACTATTGCTGTATCATATGCATAACTATTTATTAGATCACTTTCAAAATTATTATTATTACTATATAAATTTCTAGCTAAGTTAGCTGCATTTGACTGAGTTAGTCTATTTGTCCTTTTTTTATATTAAATGTATTAGTATTTCCTTCTACTTTTCCTGCTTCGTATCCTCCTATATAATATCCTCCTGCAGTTTTGGCTTTGGTTATAAAATCTTCTAGGTTTTTAGCTACTGTTTCTCCATATTGGCTACTTGTTCTTTCTGAAAAAAGTTTGTTATGTTCATTTCCTATTTCTACTATTTCTGTATAATTATCTGCTGATTGCTTCATTGTTGCAGTTCCTGTTCCTTCTATTTGTTGTGTGTCTGAATTATATCTTGCATCAAATGAATATCTGCCTAAATTTATTGTGGTTATTGCTCCTTCTGTATTAGTTTTTACATCTCCTATTGGTACCCATACATATTGATTTCCTTTGCTTATTTCATCTCCTGCTTCTACATCTTCCATTACTATTCCTTTTGTTACATCTGTTCCTGAATCCTCTGCTAATTTAAATCCTTGTGGTACTTTTACTGGATTATTGTATTTATCATATATTGTTGTATTTTCTTTATATACTATTCCATTTTTTATTGCTTCTTCTACTTCTGATAATTTTTCTTCTTCATCTTGTTTATTAATTCCATTATTGTAATCATCTATATAGTTTATTACTTTATCTAGTTCTATTTTTTCATTTTCACTTGCATTTTGATAAGTTTTCGTTCCTTCCCCAGCTCTTTTAAATATTCCATCTTCTCCCAAAGTAAAATTTAGTGCTACTCCAGCTAATATTAATAGAACAATTATGGTCACTACTAATGCTACTAGTGTTATTCCTTTTACCTGCTTCTTTAGTCTCTTCACTGTTTTTTCCTCCTCACCTTATGTATTTCATTTGTTTATATTTATTTTTATTTGTTATATCATAACAGTATTTTATTCGCAAGTACTTTTACTTGCTTTTGTTTTATGTTTTATTCTCTTATAAATTTTTTCGTTAGTTTAAAACCATTGAGAGAGTAAGAGCAAAAAAATGTAAAAAAACTTAACGACATGAAGTTATGCGGTTTTTAAGGTAAAAAAATATAGAAAAATAGAAAAATTTAAAATTTACGACAGAAATAGCAAAAACGCTTGATTTTTCAAGCGTTTTT
>CALXQA010000104.1 GCA_944390335.1 uncultured Clostridia bacterium | reverse complement strand
CCTCTATTTTTATCTCTTCTTTCTTTATTTTTTCTTTTTTATTTAATTATCTTTTATAATCAGT
This sequence comes from uncultured Clostridia bacterium, assembly GCA_944390335.1. Lineage (GTDB taxonomy): Bacteria > Bacillota > Clostridia > TANB77 > CAG-508 > CAG-793. The sequence goes on along the minus strand of CALXQA010000104.1, from coordinate 4,226 downwards.
TGTAGATAACTCTGGATAAACAAAATTCTGACCTGTACCTGATACATCTCCATCATTTATATGATTTCTATTAAATGTATTAGAACCCTTTAAAAAATATTCATACTTTCTGCTACTACTAGCAAAAATTCCGCTTCTGCCAACATATATAGGGTCATCCCATGTTGTATCAACAGCATACCACTTTCCATCTTCCATTTTAACATAATTCCAAGCATGTGCTTCTACATTACCATTATTATCATATCCATCTCCATATACAAGAACACATGGTATATTTAATTTATCTAATAAATATTTAAAAGCTTCTGCATATCCTTCACATACCACTTTCCTATTTATAAATGTACCATAAATATTATCATGATTTTCTAAATTATCATTATCATATTCAACATTATCAACTATCCAATCATGTATATATTTAACTTTAGTATAAGTAGAACCTTTTGCCTCAGATATTATACTATTTGCTACAGCTTCTACTTGTTTTAAAGCAGTATCTACTTCAGTTCTATTTGTAAAAGTAGAATTATAATAAGTAGAACCTTCTATTGGTTCTAAAGTAAATTCATATGACCTATATCCAAAAAGCGATGTAGTTTTACTAGATACTGTTAGTTTTTTTGTATCAACAAAGAAGAAATTTAAATTATCCAAAGATAATGCATCCCATGCAGTTTGAAAGTAATTATTATCATCAGTTGAATCCAATTCATTTATACTTTCTCCAACAGATGATGGAAATTTAATTGGTTCTGTTCCGCTTTTTATCATATCTACATTCATCAAAATAGTATCATACATTATTTGAGCTGGTTTAGATATTTGATTATAATAATATCTTTTAGCTTCATTTGTTTGATTATATACTTGTTCTTGATAATAATTCTCATAAGCAAGTTCCATTTCATGTTCATTATTTGCTATTGATGTATATATAATTCCAGCTACTATTATAATAAATATTAATAAAATAATAGATAAAATACTTATGCCTTTTTGATTTTTCTTCATATTTCCCCCATTACATTAGCATCTATATATATTATAATTATATACTCTATATATAATTTTATCAATAATATTAATAAAAGTTTGTATTTTATTCCATCATCATATCAGCAAATATTGCATATCCTTCTGTTGGAGAATTTAATAAAACATTTGTAATAGCACCTATAAATTTATTATTTTGCAAAATAGGTGTTCCGCTCATTCCTGGTATTATTCCTCCTGTTTTTTCTATTAACCTTTGATCTGTTATTTCAATTAACATACTTTTATTATCTTTAGAATTTCTATATATCCTTTTTATTTTTATATTAAATTCATCTACTTTCCCATTCTCAATTTGGCAAATAATTTTAGCATCTCCTTCTTTTATTTCTTTTCTAGTTGCCACTTGCACTTCTTCTCTTTTTATTTCATTTATTAGTTCTAAATTAGAAACACTTCCATAAACACCTATTTCTGTGTTTTTTTCAATTTCACCTATTTTATCCATATTATCTATAATTCCTCTTATCTCACCAACTCTTCCTTTTACTCCTTTTACAATAGATACTATTTGTGCTGTTACTAACTCTCCATTTGAAATATTTAATAGTTCTCCTGTATCTACATCTGTTATTCCATGGCCTAATGCTGCAAACTTACCTGTTTTAGCCTCATAATATGTGAGCGTTCCAATTCCAGCTGCAGCATCTCTTACCCATAATCCTAACATATAGCTTCCATTTGTTCCTTTTATAGGAGTAATGCTTGTATATATAGACTCTCCATTTCTCTCATATTTTATAGAAACTTCTTTTCCATTACATTTATTTATTATATTCATTAACATTTCTGTATTGCTAATTTCTTGCCCATCTATTTCTTGTATCATATCACCTTCTTTTATTCCAGAATTTTTATATGGAGAATATTTTTTTCCATCTTGTCCATCTATTTCTGACATTCCTACTACTAAAACTCCATTAGTATATAGTTTTAATCCTATTGTTCTTCCTATTGGATTTACATATCTTGCATTTTTACTACTAACTGTTTGCAGAAATGCTTTACTTTCTATTTCTAATAAATTTATATACATAAAAATACATATTACAATTAATAAAATTGGTATAATTTTCTTTTTCATATTTTCTCCTTAAAAAATGATTATTCTCTTATTTAGAATAACCATTTTTTATTTATTTATGAAATTTATATTTTTCCAATTTTTATAATTTTTTAATATAATTTAATATTACTTTATATTTTAATATTCATTAAAATAACTATTTACTTTATATAAGTTATATTTTTCTCTAGCTAATGCTTGTATATATGCCTTTCTTACATTATTATTTACATTTTTTGTTTCTATTATATTCCCATCATCATCAAGTATATTATATTGAGTTCCTAACATTAGATTATCTGATGTATACAGCAAGTCTTCTTTACCTATAATACACTCATATCCACCTGCTCCTGAATGTGGATAATAGTATAGTGTTTGTGTTCCTTGACTTTCCTGCTCTTCTGGAAGTAATATTGTTTGTTGTTCAAAGTCTATATTACTATATCCTATTATATTTGTAGGGTTTGAATCACTTAATGCCATACATCTTGGATTATGATATGTTCCTGAACTATCGCTTGCATTGCCACTTTCTACATCTCTTATTAGTATTGAGTCTCTTGATACAAACTCTTTATTTTTTGTATTTGCTACTACAGCATAATTACTATAGTACTTAAAGTTCTTTACTGGTAACCCTTGCAAAAATGTTACTATGGTTATGTTATTTGTTATTGTATACCAATCTTCTTCTGACATTACTGGAAGTGCAAACTCATATCCTGAATTTTGATGTAAATTAAAGTTTGCTATTATACTCATTAAGCTTGATTCTATTGAACTTATTATTACATCCATTCTATGTTCATTAAATAATGAGTCTTCTGCTTCTGGATCATTATTTGCATTTATTACAAATATATCACTTGGATTATATGATGCTCTTGAATGTATTGGCACCTGCGTATTACTACCATCTGGTGTTGTTGTATAGTTTACTTGATTATTATAGCTATCTGTTACTATACTTAAAGTTCTACCTGAAAATATGCTTATAACATATTCTGAAAATTCTTTTGCTTCTTTATAGTATCTATATGCACTTGCATCTCTAAAAAGTGTTTTATCTCCATTTACAAAGTTATTATATATATTACTTATATTGTTCTCATTTCCTGTTAGAAATTGCGCTAATCCTCTTGCTTCATTTTCATTTAAATATGTTCTTATATTATTATTTAGTCTAAAAAATCTAATTCCTTGATATGTTGAATATGTACTTATATTTTCATCTGATGTTTTATTATCTATATAATATTTTTGGTTGTTATAATATACATAATTGTAATATACTGGACTTCCTTGTGCTACCATTGTTGTTCCTGTTCCTGATGCTCTTCTTACTGTATCTATTACTTCTATATATTCACCTAAGATTTCCGGCTCTACTAATATTCCATGTGCTTTTAATGTTTTGTTTTGTTCATTTATTTCTGTAACTGTACTTGGATTTATTAAATATCCTGCCCTATTTACTGTATTTTTATTCCCATCTGTTCCCATTATACTTATATAATTATCTAAAGTATAATTTACTATTATATCTAAATATGCTCCTGATGTATATTCACAAGTATAATATATATATGGTTTTATACCATTTGTTGAATTTAGTTCATTTATGTTTTGTGTAGAGTAATTTTGTTTTCCATTTTGTACTGATACTACATTTTGGTAATTTCCATATATATAATATCCATCATACATTGTAAATAATAGTGCTGGTATATATCCTTGAAGGTCTGTAATTGTATATCCTGATGTTCCTAATGCTGATGCTAAACTATTATAAAATGAGTTTACTGCTGCTGATATATCTCTTATCTTTGAGTCATTGATTGTAGAATATCCATTATTTAATGTGTTCATTTGAAAAGCTCTTATTGCATCATATGTTGAACTAAGTAATATATCATTATATTCTGACTGCCTTTGCAATACTTCTATATTATTATTTGTATATTCAGAAACTACCAATGAAATTGGTACTACTATTATTATAAATATTATTGCTAATTGCTGTAATTTCATGGCCTTCCTTTCTTACATTAAATAACATGTAATTTTTATTCATTTATACTTTTCTCTTGTTTATTTA
>CALXQA010000103.1 GCA_944390335.1 uncultured Clostridia bacterium | reverse complement strand
TAGAATTAATTATAAAATAAAAAAGGTGGTAAAAATTAAATAATAATATTATAAATAAAAAAATTAAATTTAATTAAATAAATTTAAAATATAATTATAGATTTAATAATATAATATTAGTTATAAAAAATATATGAAAATGATTATTACTAAAAAGCAAATATATAATAATATTATAGTATATCAAAAAGACAAATATGACAAAACCAAAATCATATATTACAATGTAAAATACTATAAATAACCTGATTTTAGAATTAATATTATATTATTTACAAAAAGACAAGATATAAAAATCTTTGTTTTTAGTATTCAAAGACTAATAGGTGAGGTTATAAAGATAAATATCATAATATTGTACTATCTAATAAATAATATTAAATCTTTAAAGATATAGGAAATATAAGGTTTATGGTTATTTTAAATCAAAAGTAGATTATATAGCAAACATATATATTAGTATACATAATAACATAATAAATATCAATTTTATAGTAAAATATATATGTGAAAATATAATTATTGTCTTTTAGGTATATTAAAAAATGAAGAAAAAAGAGAGAATTTGTTAGAAAAGAGCATGTAAAGGCTGAAAAAAGAAAAAAATAGATAATAAAAGTGTAGAATTTTAAGAAAAAAGTCATTGTCATAAAAGCAACTTATAAATATATTTATACATCATGATATAAATGAATGCAGGTAAAAAGATGTTATATAATAGTTGAAATTATATGCATATATTGGCTAATTTATAGCTATTAAATGCTGAGGAACAAATAAAATCTTAAAAAGTTAGTTAAGTACTTTAATACTAAACAAATGTATCACTATATAATATGAATGAAAAGCAAAAATAGAAAGAAACATATAGAATAGTTTTACTTATGCTAAAAAGACAATTTTATATATAAAAAATAAATATAATAAAGTAAGGGTAATATTTAGAACAAATATTTAAGGGATTAACCTTTATGACAAAATATATAATTAGTAAAATTAAAAAGTAGAAAAGTTATTATAGCTTTTTTTGTGGAAATTCTTGTAAATATTTTATTAACAATATTAGGAATAATTATATAATAATTCTTTAATTAATTATTTAAAAAAATTGCATAATTTATTTAGAGTAAATTTTAATATTAAATAATTAATAAAAATTAAATAAAAATAATTAATTAAAAATAAATCAACAAATAAATTAATTGTAAAAAATATAATAATAATTAATGAAATATAAAAATAATAATAAATTAATTAAATAAAAAATTAAAATTAATAAATAATTAAAAAATTATAAAAAAAGAAATAATAAAATATCATTTAATATTAAATAAAATAATTGATAAAAATGTATAATAAAAAATATAATTATTAAAAAATAAATTAATTATGAATAATAAATTAATATAAATATATAAATTAAAAATTAATTTAATAAATATATATTAAATATGAAAAATAAATATTCGTAATTAATAAAAATAAATTATAATAAAGTAAATTATAAATAAAATAGAGCTATTGAATAATGTTATATAAATAATAAATAAAAATTGATTAAAATTAAAAATTAAGAAATAAAAAGAGATTAGATATATAATAGATATTGTAAAATAAATTCAATAATGCTTTATTTAGTAATACAAATATAATTTCACTTATTAATAGATTCACATACTATTTTACTATAATTCATTTATATCACTTCCTCTGTTATTATATTATGAAATATTATATATTTTATTTATATTATAATAACATTGTAACACATTTTGTTAGATTAGCCAAAAGAGGTTGAAATTATGCAAAAACTTTTCATACTTACTTTAAAAAATTAATTAAAATAAAATATCATAAAGATTTAATTATCTTTATGATACTTCTATAACTTTACTAGGTTTTAATCTACTAGCTACATTTAATGATAATTCTGAATTAATTTTGCTTTTTATTATTTCTTCCATTACTGTCTTATATGCTAATTCTGGAAAATTAGTTTGTTTACTTAAATGTCCAAGCATAATATTGTTTACACCAGAATATACTAATTTAGTAATAGTAAGCCCAGCTTCTTGATTAGATAAATGACCATTAGGTCCGGCTATTCTTTGTTTTAAATAGTATGGATATTTAGCATATTTTAATATTTCTGGTTCATAATTAGATTCAAGTAATAAAAATTGACTTTCTTCTAATTTTTTTAATATATTATTATCCATATGTCCTATATCTGTAGCAATACTGATTTTTTTATCATCATTATATATGTTATATCCACAAGGTTCTGCCGCATCATGTGGTATATGAAAAGGATATATTTTTAAGTCTCCTATTTCAAAGTGATCATCTGTATTGAATATTTTTTTATTTTTTTCATCTATTAAACTTGTCTGTTCTGGCATATTTTCAAAAGTCTTTTCATTTGCATAAACAGGTATATTATATTTCTTTGAAATAGCACCTAAATTTTTGACATGGTCACTATGTTCATGTGTTACTATAATTGCATCTATTTTATTTATACTTTTTCCAATTGATTCTAATGCATCTGAAATTTTTTTCTGACTTTCTCCACAGTCTATTAATATATTTATATTATCTGTTCCTACAAATGAACAATTACCTGAACTTCCACTATAAAGGTTGCAAAATTTAAACATTGTTATTTCCTCATTCTTTGTTATTCTTCTGTTATTCTTTGTATATTAGCTCCTAATTTTCTAAATTTATCTTCTATATGTTCATAACCTCTATCTATATAATGTATGTTATATAAATCTGTTGTACCTTCTGCTATTATTCCAGCTATTAATAGTGCAGCACCAGCACGAAGGTCTGTTGCATATATTGGGGCTCCTGTTAAGCTTTCTACACCTTCAAATACTGCTGTTTTTCCTTGAGGTGTTATTTTGGCTCCCATTTTATTTAATTCACCTGTATATTGAAACCTAGATTCCCATATACTTTCATTTATTATACTTGTACCTGATGCTATTGAAAGTGTTACTCCCATTTGTGGTTGAAGGTCTGTTGGAAAACCTGGATATGGTAGTGTCTTTATATTAGCTGCATGTGGTCTTTTATTTGTATACACTCTCATAGAATCTCCATAATCTTCTATTGTTCCTCCCATTTCTAATATTTTAGCAGAAAGTGAGTCCATGTGTTCTGATATACAATTCTTTATTAATATATCACCTCTTGATGCTATTGCAGCAAGCATGAATGTTCCTGTTTCTATTTGGTCCGGTACTACTGAATATGTACAATTACCTTTTAGGCTTTTAACACCATTTATCTTTATAGTATCAGTACCTGCTCCACGAATATCTGCACCAGCTGTATTTAAGAAGTTTGCTACATCTACTATATGTGGTTCTTTTGCCACATTGTCTAGTATTGTAGTGCCATTTGCTAAAACTGATGCAAGGATTAAGTTTATTGTAGCTCCAACAGATACAACATCAAAATATATTGATGTTCCTGTTAATTTTTTAGCTTTAGCTGTAATTCTACCTTGACTTACATCAACTACTGCACCTAATGATTCAAACCCCTTTATATGTTGGTCTATAGGTCTTGCTCCTAAATTACATCCTCCTGGAAGTCCTACTTGTGCTCCACCACATCTTCCAAGTAGTGAACCTAATAAATAATATGATGCTCTAAATTTACTTGTTTTTTCTAAAGGAGCATTTATACAAGATAGATTTCTTGCATCTACTGTTAATGAATGTTCTCCAGTCCAAGTAACAGTAGCTCCTAATTCATTTAAAATATCACATATATCTTTTACATCACTTATATTAGGTACATTATCTAGTGTTGTAATTCCATCTATTAAAAGTGTAGCTGGAAGAATTGCTACTGCTGCATTCTTTGCTCCACTAATTTCTACTTCACCTTTTAGTCTTGTTTTTCCTTTTATAACGAACTTATCCAATTTAATTCCCCCATTAATATAATCAATAATAATATATAACATATAATTAGTTTTTTTACAATAGTTTTGAACTTAAAAACATATATGAAAAATTTAGGAAATATAAGTATAATTATTTCTTTAATAAAGATTATAATGGGGTAATAAATAATAAACTAATAAAGAATTAAAATTTAAAAAATAAATTAAGATAATAAAATAAGATAAGAAGATAATAAAATAAATAATGTATTTATAAAGTTAGAAAATTAAAATAGTATAATTTAATGAAATATAATTTATATAATTAATTCGATATTATTAAGATATTACTAATTATTTATATAATTATATAAACATAACAATTAAATAAAGATATCT
>CALXQA010000102.1 GCA_944390335.1 uncultured Clostridia bacterium | reverse complement strand
AAAATAATCAAAAGAAAAACAAATAAAAAAATAAAAAAACTTAAAAGGTATATATTATATATACCACATTAAAAAAACAAATGCAATACTTTTTAAAATTATTTTAAAGTTATTTAGTATTGCATTTATTATAATTATATTAAAATATTAAAAAATGAAAATTGAAAATGAATATTTAAATTTTAAAACTATTTTTTCATTAAATCTTGAATATAGTTAATTTCCTCATCAGCCTTTAATCTCATAAATATAGGTTCGCCTTTAGGAATAACCTTTAAATCATTAAGTAAAGTATAATCATTAAGACTACCCCATGATATATTTTCATTTATGCCTAATTGATTTAACATATTATCAGATGTAATAGTCATAAAAGGCCTAATTAGAATAGCTATTTCTCGTAAATTAGCAACTAAATGATACATGCAAGATTGCAATTTAATAAAATCATCGTCATTCTCATTTTTAGCTAAAATCCAAGGACAAGTTTCATCAATATATTTATTAGTCCTAGAAATATATGACCAAATTGCTTGAAGGGCATTTGCAATTTCAAATTTATCAATTAAATTAGTTACATCATCTATAACCTTTTTAGAACAATTTTCAATGTCATTATCAACATCATTAGGAGTGCCAGAATATGATGGTACTTTACCAGAAAAATATTTGTTTATCATTGAAACAGTTCTATTTAATAAATTACTTAAATCATTACATAAATCATAGTTATATCTTTCAACAAAACTCTCAGGTGAGAACAATCCATCTTGAGACATTGGAACTTCTCTTAATAAGAAATATTTGGTAGCATCTAAACCATACCTATCTATTAATTGTTCAGGATATATAACATTACCTTTAGACTTTGACATTTTACCATCTTTCATCATAAACCAATTATGGACAAATATAGTTTTGGGTAAAGGTAAATCTAAAGCCATTAAAAATATTGGCCAATATATTAAATGAAATCTTGCAATATCTTTTCCTACTAAATGTACATCAGCAGGCCAGTACTTTTTAAATAATGAGTTATCATCTGAAAGATATCCAAGTGCAGTTAAGTAATTAGTCAAAGCATCAAGCCATACATATATAACATGCTTAGGGTCACTTAATACTTTTATACCCCAATCAAAAGATGTTCTTGTAACACATAAATCTTCTAAGCCAGGCTTTATAAAATTATTAATCATTTCTTGCTTAGTGTATTCGGGAACTATAAAGTCTGGGTGTGTATTATAATAATCTAAAAGCTTTTGTGCATACTTTTTCATATTAAAGAAATATGCTTCTTCTTTCATTTTAGATACATCTCTACCGCAATCAGGACACTTACCATCTACTAATTGTGTTTCTGTAAAATATGATTCACAAGGTTTACAATACCAACCTTCATATTCACCTTTATATATATCACCATTAGCTAAAAATATTTCAAAAATCTTCTGAACAGCTTTTACATGATAATCATCAGTAGTCCTTATAAATTTATTATATGAAATATCCATTTTTCTCCATAAATCAATAGCAGCTTTAGCTTGAATATCTACATACTCTTGTGGTGATAAATTACTTTCTTTAGCTTTATCTTGTATTTTTTGACCATGTTCATCAAGACCAGTTAGCATAAAAGTATCATAACCTCTTAACTTTTTATACTTTTTCAAAGTATCTGCTAAAACTGTAGTATATGCAGTACCTATATGAAATCTACCACTTGGATAATAAATAGGTGTAGTTATATAGTATTTATCCATAAATCTCCCTCTTTTCTTTTTTTCTTTTATTTCTATAAGTATTTTATTATTAAATTATAAACTATAAATTATAAATTAAAAGAAATTCATTAATTCTATAATTCTTTAAGTCTTTATTTTTTTTTAAATTTATTATTTATATTAATAATAATACTTTATATTTTATAATACATATATTTTACTATAGTTTTCCACTTTTTTCAATTATATTTAGTTATATAAATAAAAATAAAAAAATTAATTGTTATCTAAGTCCTAAAAATGTAATTTCGTTTACATATCTAGTAAACTTCTTGACAAAGATAAAATGTATCTATAAAATGAATATGTAAATTAAATATATAATAAATATATAAATTAAAAATTAAAAGAAAGGACATACAAAAATGCTTAAAACCGTTGGGGCTGTATATATATATATATATATATCGTAAGATTTAATAAAAAAGAAATAAGAAACATAGTAAAAGTAAAAAGCAAAATAAAGGAAGCTATGTGTTTTAGAGGAAACTAAAACATGTGGCTTTTTTCGACCATTAGGGACGGGTCTTTTTGGTTGAAGAAAATCTTGAAATACAGTAATAAGAATGAATACAAAGGAGTAGAAAATGAAAGGTAAAAAAATAGAATTAAATAAAATGGAAATAAAAAATAAAGAAAAAGGAATAACACTAGTATCACTGGTAGTAACAGTAATAGTCTTATTAATTTTAGCTGGAGTAGCTATTAATCTAACAGTAGGAGATAATGGAATATTTACAAGAGCTATAGAAGCCACAGATAGATATAAGGCAGAAGAAATAATAGAAAAAATCGAACTAATAAAGGCAAATACAATAATAGATAATAAAGGGAAGTTCAATATAGATGACTTCTTTGATAATCTAGTAGAAGAAGGAATAATAGGAGATAGAGAAGAAATAATAGATAATGGAGATGGAAGTTATACAATAACAACAGAAGAAGGATATGTAATAGATATAATAGAAAAAGATGAAGGAAAAGATATAGAAATAGAATATGTAGGAAAAGGAGACAAAATAGGACCAAGAATAAAGGAAATACATGTAAAAAATAAAACAACAAGTACGATAGAAATAGAAGTAGAAGCAAGTAACGCAAATGGAGCAAAATACACATATTCATATAAATTAGAAGATGAAGAAAAATACAAAGAAGCGGCAAAAGGAATAGAAGAAAACACATATAAATATGAAAACTTAGAAGCAAATAAAATATATAATATAAAAGTAGAAGTAGAAAATAGAGGAATAAAGAAAGAAAAAGTAATAAATGTAAGAACAGGAGAGTTACCAGAAGGAGCAATAAGTATAGGAGAAGTAGTATGGGAAAATGGAAAAGCAAAAGTAGAAGTTAATATAAATAAAGAAATAGAAGGAAATTTAAAGTTAGAATATAAGATAAATGAAGAAGGAAATTGGATAGAAATACAAGATGGAGGAATAATAGAAAATTTAGAACATAATCAAACAATATATGTAAGACTAACAGATGGAACAAATGAAACAGAATACTTAAGTACAAAAATAGAAGATAATATAGCCCCAACAGTAAGTATAAGTACAAGTGGATTAACATATAACAGTGTAAAATTAACAGTAACAGCAATAGATAACCAAAGTGGACTATCAGAAGAAGGTGTATACACATATTATTTAGATGATGTACAAAAAATAAGTAATAATACCAATAGTTATACTTATACAGGACTAACAGTTAGTACAAAATATACACTAAAAGTAGTTGTAAAAGACAAAGTTGGAAATGTGGCAGAGAAAAGTACAACAATAACAACAACAGATTATCCAATAGTAAGTGCAGCAGATATAACAGCTAATGCAATAGAGTATTACGGAGCAGAAGTAACAGGATACACATGTACAAATAGTGCGGCAGTAACAAAATGGAGAATATTCTATGCAGATAGTACAAATATATACCTAATAGCAGATGATTATATAGCATCACAATATGCACCAAATGGTCAAAATGGCAATAGTATATATGTAAATTCAACTTATAAATTAAGTATGAATAATGTATATGAAGATTATACTGGAGCAGAATGGATAAGCACAAATAGTAAAGGAAAGAAATGGCTAAGTCAATTTTTAAATAGTTATAGAACAAGCACAAATGTTAATATAAGAGCAGTAGCATATATGATGGATACAAATGTATGGAGTACATTTGCAGGAACAAAAGCAGAATATGCAATGGGAGGACCAACACTAGAATTATTCTGTGCATCATATAAACAAACGCATCCAAGTAAATATATAGATTATAATATAGGAAACTCAAATGGATATGAAATAAAACTAAGTACAGATTCTTCATATAATTCATTTGTTGAGGGATTACCAAAAGATGATTTTAATCAAATTTACATAAAATCTGATACTAGCAAAGCTAATGGTATGTGGCTTGCCTGTACGTCGTTTCTTTACTCTAACGGTTTGATGCACGCTCACTATTCTGGAGGCGTGTATAGCACCTATTATAACACCACCCCTCTGGGTTTCCGCCCAATAGTTTGCTTAAAATCAGATGTACGCTTGAAAAAAACATCAGGAGGTGTATATGCAATACAATAAATATAGAAGGGATTATGTCCCTTCTATATTTCCATTTGACTACCTAGAAAACTTGCTGCAACTGATACAACTTCCTCTTCAACTTTTGTCAT
>CALXQA010000101.1 GCA_944390335.1 uncultured Clostridia bacterium | reverse complement strand
CCTCCTAATGATATTCCTACTAAATTAATTTTTCCTTCTAAACTATTTAAATATTTACAAAAAGCAGTATACACATTATCATATATGCATTCTTTATTTTTAATAAGCTTAAATAAATTAGGTTCTACTGTTTTTATTTTATCTTCATAACAACTATTCTTTATACTTTTCCAAGATGATTCATTTTGCCCTAATCCATGAACTAATACTGTTATATCTTTCATATTTATTTTTTCCTTAATATATATTTATTTTAGTATAACATAATTATTTTCAATTTTATATATTTATTTAATATTTTTAATTTAAAGATAGAAAAATGAACAATAAGGCTGTTTTCCCTATTGTTCACATATTTATATTAAAACTATACTTTTATATAATTAAGGGGAGTTAAAAGTATAGGTTTAACCTTAATTCATCTAAGTAAGAATATTCTTCATATTCTTTACTTCCGCTCTAAGATAATTTTGTCTGCTTCTTCTTTTGTTATATACTCATATTCTACCATCTTATCTAATACTTGCTTTTGCCTTTGTTTTGCTAAACTTAAATTTTTAGTTGGTGCATATACAGATGGTGCATTTGGTATTCCTGCAAGCATTACTGCTTCATAGTCTGAAAGTTCTGATATATCTTTATTAAAATACCCTTTTGCTGCTTCTTTTGGTGTGTTATATCCATCTCCAAAGTAACTAGTATTTAAATAAAGTTCTAATATTTCATCTTTCTCATAATTATCCTCTATTGTAAATGCCATAAATACTTCTGCAACTTTTCTTTTTAATTCTTTTTCTTGAGTAAAATATATATTTTTAGCAAGTTGCTGTGTTATTGTACTTCCACCTTCTACAAAGCTAAGTGCTTTTATGTCATTAAATATTGCCCTTCCAATTGCTATAATGTCAATTCCATCATGGTTATAAAATCTATGGTCTTCAACTGCAATTACGGCTTTTTTATATATTTCTGGCATTTCGTCTAGTTTTGTGTAATTTTCCTTATTTCTTATTTCCTCTACCTTTTCACTTAAAGGAACTTCTTGAATTGCTTCTTGATACATACTAAAACCAGTTCCTATAAGTATCAGACCAAAGCTTATTAAGATTACTAGAATAATTATTAGTACTTTTATTATTACTTTTTTCATTTCATTTTTCTCCTAAATATATGTTAGCAAAACTAAATGACTTTTAAGTGACTTTTTTCTTAATATTTTATTAATTATCTTCTTTTACTATATTTTTACTTCCATAATATGTTGCAATAAAGTAACTGCCATAAATTATAACAAAGAAAATTGCTGTAAGTACTACTGATAAGAATATATCTTGTTTTCCAAATACTGCAAGTATTATACTTGTTACTTTTAGTCCAAATATAGAGTGAATAATTGCGACTAGAAGCGGCAATATAAAGAAAATACCTATTTGCTTTAATAATGCTTTATTTATCATTTTTTCATCTGCACCTATTCTTCTTAGTACTTTATATCTTTCTTTATTATCAGAACTATCTGAAAGTTCTTTTAGTGCAAGTATTGCTGCACTAGATATTAAGAATATAATTCCAAGATATAGCCCAATAAATGTTACTGTAGCTGAAAGTCCTACACTTGCTTCATAGTTAGTTATTTTTGTAAATGCTGACATATTTCCAAATACTGCTGTATTTACTGTATCATTTTCACTTGACACTTCTACTAACTTGTCTTCTATTTTTTGCTTTTCATCTTCTGTTTCTCCATTATATATTGCAGAAAGTAACATATAAAATTTCCAATTTTCATCTACCGCATCATCTGGTAATACTATTGTTCCTGTTTCTATCGGCTGAGGTGAGATTGATATTATTGTATTAATACATTCTTCATATTTTGGTACATATTCTTTTCCATTTATATTAATTGCTGTTTTATTTTTTAATGCTTCATCTCTATATACTTTCATATTCTCATAATTACATATAACTATATACTCATTATCTGCTAAAGTCTCAGTCTCTCTGCCATAAAGTTTTTGTAATTTGTTGTAATCTGAAAGTTTTAGCACATTTTCTGGTGAATTTACTTCTAATGCTGGAAAGTCTGTAAGTACTTTTTCTGCTACCTTTCCTAAAGTTTCTTTAGGTGTAATTTCCTCAGTCATATATTCTGATATTTCTACATAATCTTTAAAATTAGATCTATCAAAACCTACATTTTCTAAAGATTCCATAATTGGAATTAATGAGTCTTCCCTTTCTTCTTTTGTATATTCTATAGTAACATTTCCATTACTACTTATATACTTTTCAGGAAGATTATATTGTTTTGTAATTGTAATATCTGCAGGATTATTCTCTTTTAATTGTGATGTCATTGAATTATTTAAGCTCATTGCAGATGAGAATATACAGATTGTAAAAAATAGCAATATACATATTATACTCATTGAAAATACTGTTGTATTTATTTTACTATTTGTTTGTCTTAATACAAATATATTTAAATTCTTTAAATACCAGTTTTTATTAAGCTGCATTAATTTTAATGCAAATCCAGATAGTGAATAGAAAAACATAAATGTTCCAACTATTCCCATTCCTATAGCAAGTAAGAAATCATTTGGCACAGGTTTGGTTATTCCTGTTATTGCATTATAATATGCAAAACCTAATATTACTATTGATACTATAAACAAAAATACTGATACAAAGCTATTTCTTAATATGACTTTTTCACTTTTTTTACTTGCATTTAATAAATCTATTAGTTTATACTTTGAAGCTGAAAATATATTTAGTATCATAACTAATACATAAATTATTGCAAAATACATAACTGTTTTTATTAGTGCATCTTCTGAAAATACAAATTTAAATCCAGTAAGGTCTGCTTCAAACATTTTAGCAACTACTATTGACATAAGCTGAGAGCCAAATATTCCTACAATTAATCCTATTACTAAAGAAAATATACCTACTAACAATGTTTCTAATAACAAAATAACGGAAATATTTCTTTTTCCCATTCCTAAAAGCATATATAGGCCAAATTCTTTTTTCCTTCTTTTTACTAAAAAATTATTTGCATATACAATTAAAAATCCTAATACTATGGTTACAAATACTGAGACTATTCCTAAAACTTGAAGCATAAGTTCTATTATTTGTCTTTTAGACTCTGATAAAACCATCGAAGCTTGCTGTGCATCCATGCTATTAAAAATATAAAAGATTGCAACTCCTAGTACTAATGTCAAAAAATATATTACATAATCTTTCATATTTTTTTTCATATTTTTAAAGGCTAATTTAAATGACATCATTTAATTCACCTCCAAGAAGTGTAACAACTTCTATGATTTTTTCAAAGAAATCTTTTCTACTTGAGTTTCCTTTTATTATTTCATTAAATATTTTTCCGTCTTTTATAAACAAAATTCTGTCTGCATATGAAGCGGTGAATGCATCATGAGTTACCATTAAAATAGTTGCATTTAGCTTTTTATTTAAATATTCAAAATTTTCTAAAAGTTTTCTTGCTGATTTACTATCTAATGCTCCTGTTGGTTCATCTGCAAGTACTAACTTTGGATTAGTTACAATTGCTCTTGCTGATGCTATTCTTTGCTTTTGCCCACCTGATATTTGATATGGATATTTTTTTAATATATCTGTTATATCTAATTTTTCTGCTATTTCTTTTACTTTTAAGTCTATTTCTTTGGGTTTTACTTTTTGTATTGTTAGTGCTAATGCTATATTTTCATATGCTGTTAATGTATCTAATAGATTAAAATCTTGAAATATAAATCCTAGTTCTTCTCTTCTAAATTTATTTAAATTATTTCCTTTAAGTTTTGTTATGTCTTTCCCATTTATTATTATATTTCCAGATGTTACTCTATCTATTGTAGATATACAATTTAATAATGTAGTTTTTCCGTGAACCAGATGCACCCATTATTCCTACAAACTCTCCTTCTTCAACTTTAAAGCTTATATTATCTATTGCTTTTGTTAAGTTGGACTTATTTCCATAATATTTTTCAATATTTTTTACTTCTAAAACATCTTGCATGATGCTTCTCCTTTCTATTTTTATATATTTAATTATATTTTAGACTCTTTTTAATCTTTTTTCCATTGATTTATATTAATTTAAAGTGACATTTTTGTAAGAAAAGTTTATGTTATATATAATAACGTCTTATATTATATAAATGTAAATTGTTTATACATTTGACATAAAAAAGAGTAATCTTATGATTACCCTAAAATTTTATATCTCTATATCATCTAAGCTTAATAAATCATCTTAACTATTTACTGCTTTTACCTCATAATATGTCTCTAAACATTTTAATTTTTACTTAACCATAATTTTAATTTAGAACCTTTTCATAATTGAAAAGGTTCTATTTAAGATATTTATTAAGTTTCTTTACCTATCTTTCCCATGTAAATATAATATCCCATACATAATATTGCAACTACTGCTGAAACTATATAGACTGTATATTTACTATCT
>CALXQA010000100.1 GCA_944390335.1 uncultured Clostridia bacterium | reverse complement strand
TAATGGTTATCAATTATGTCTAAGAAAACAGAACCAATATGAGGGTCAAACTGTGAACCTAGATTTTTCATAATTTCCTCTTTTACAACATCAATAGATAAACTATCTCTGTAAACTCTCCTAGAAGTCATAGCATCAAAAGAATCAGCAACTGCAGCTATTCTTGCAATATATGGAATGTTTTCACCAGATAAGCCTTCTGGATAACCTTTTCCATCATATCTTTCATGATGATACTTAACAAAAGGAATAATATCTTTAAACATATCCGAATCTCCAATAATATCTACACCTATTTTAGGATGCTTCTTTATCTCGTTATATTCTTCATCTGTAAGCTTACCATTTTTAAGTAAAATAGTATCAGGAATACCAATTTTACCAACATCATGGAAAAGACCACCAATGCGTAAAGTTTCTAACTCTCCATCATCTAGCTTTAAATACTTACCAAGTAAAACAGAAAACTCAGAAACCCTATCAGAATGACCTCTGGTGTAAGAATCTTTAGCCTCAACAGTAGCCCTAATAGTCTGAATAATATCTAAATAAGCCTTTTTAAGCTTCTTATTAGCAGCCTCAAGCTCAACATTCATATCACTAATAGTCTTTCTTTGGTCAATAGCCTTAAGACCAGATTGAATTAACAAAAGAAGTTGGTCAAAGTTATCACTCTTTTCACAATAACCTTGAATATCCAATTGTTTAATAGTATCAAGAGGAGGAGCCAAGTCCTTGTGTCCAGTAAGAAGTAAGATATATAAATCTTTATCAAACTTTCTAATTTCAGCCACAACCTGATCTCCATGAAGAGGAGACATGATAAAATCTAGTAAAAGTAAATCGTAACGAGTCTTTTTAAGTTCTTCTAAAGCATCTAGTGGATTAGAAAAAGTAACTAAAGAATAACCATTTCTTTTAAGAACAACTGAAAGAGAATCCAAAATTCCCAAGTCATCATCAATAGCCATAATTTTGTAAGGAGAGGTTACAACCTCTTGCATATATTTTCTCATAAAACCTCCATAAAACTAAATTAATTTATTTTGCTAGGTAAAATAATATTAAAAGTAGTACCTTTACCTACTTGTGATTCAAAAGTAATATCACCTTTAAAATGCCCTTTAATAGTAGAATAAGACATAAATAGTCCAAGACCAGTACCGCTATGACCTTTAGTAGTAATCATTTGAGTAAATAACTTACTTTGAACCTCCTTAGAAATACCACAACCATGGTCAGTAACAGAAATCACAATATTGCTATCTTTCTGGTCAATAACAAGTTCAATCGACTGATTTTGTCTACCATTGTAAGCCTGTATAGCATTAGAAATCAAATTATTAATAACCTGTACTAAACTATTAATATTACCAACCAAAGAAATAGCAGGATTAATTCTGTAATCAATATTTAAAGTAATAAGAGCATTTTTAAGTTCATGTTTCATTAAAATATTAACCCTATTAATCAAATCTTTAATAGTAAACACAACAGGTTTATCATCATTCATATTAACAGCTTGCCCCTTAACAGCAGTAATAACATCAGACATATATGAATCATAAGTTCTAATTTTAGAAATCCACTTACTCATATCATTAGCAATTTCATGATGATCCTCTTTAGTAACCTCAGGGTCATCAATAGACTTATCATACTCTTTAATTAAATCCTCCAAACCATCAGCAGCACCAGCTATAGACATTATAGGGGTTTTTAAGTTATGAGCAATACCACCGACCATTTGTCCGAGAGACGCAAGCCTTTCTCTTTCAATTAAAATATTTTGATTTTTCTCAAGATTTCTCATATCCAAAACATGTTGAGTAACATCTTTAAACAAAAGCAAAATACCAATACACTGTTTATCCTCAAAAATACCACTAATCTCAATATTAAAAAACTTTTCCTCATTTTTCATAGAAGCTTCTAACTTAAAAATCTTTTCAGACTTTTGAGCCTTAAGCATAAAATCCTTAAACTTATCTCTGTTAGAAGAAATAACATCACTAATATTTAAATCAAAAATATATTCACCAATTAACATATTCCTGTTAGTTTTAAAAGTATGTTCAAAAGGCTTGTTACAATCAGAAACTATATAATCTTGATTCAAAATCATATAAGAATCAGACATCTGGTTAACTACTCTTTTTAAAGCAATAGGAGCAATATTCAAAAAATTATATCTAAGAATTGCAATACCAAATAATATAATAGTAACAATAAAAGAAATAGGAGTAGTATAAATATTACCTTCTAAAATAGTCATACCAATAACATTAACAGCAATAGGAATAATAGTCCCTATAACAATTAATATAGACTGTTTAGATAAGAAAGATGACTTTCTTATTGAAGTAATAAGTAGCATCAAAATATCAACCAAAAACAATCCATAAGTATAAATAGAATGCACCAAAAAATATGGACCAAAAACAGTAGTTGTAGTATTAACAGAATAATCAATGTAGAATAAATGATGAAAATTATTAGTCCATAAAACAATCATAGTTATAGTAGGAACTATAAATAAAAGTAAATACCATTTTTTAAACTCAATATGCTTTTTTATAAAAATATAAGCAATAAAGAAAAGAGCAACAGGTGTAAGGGCAAGAGGTAAATATATAAAATAATCAATATAAATAGCTACATCAAGAGAAATAAAATTAATAGCTAATATTTGTACCATAAGTCCAATACACCAAAACATCATACAAAGCATAGTAAGCTTAAAAGCAGTAACTAATTGGCTACGTTTATTACCACGTTTTCTAATATAATAAAATATAACTAATTCAGCAATAACAGTAATTGCTAAAGCAATAAAATACTCTAAATGCTGCATAAAATCCTCCTCATATGTTCTTTAAAACTTTATCTATATATTCTTTTGTAATCTTAGGCCAATAAAAATCAGCTTTATCTAAGAATTTTAAAGTAAATTTATTAGTAATTTTTAAATTAGTTTTATACACTAAATTCTTTTTATTATCTAAATCATTAAGTAAAACACTTACCATATCAGAATCAGAACTCTTAAATAATATTTTATTCAAATGAGCTCTAAAGATACTATCACTCACAATATTAATTTTAATACCTAAATCATCTAAATAATTTATAAAATCTTTAATATATAAATGATTAGAATTATATAAATGTAAAACAGTCATAGGATAAGTGTAATATCTCATGCTAATCACTATAGACTCAGCAATCTTATCAACAGGACTAAACTCTATATAATCATCTAATATAGATACAGGAATCTCCTTTAAAAATAGGAAAGCCTTTAATCTATTTAAGAAAGCATTATCATAATTATTATCCTGAAATTTACCATCAGAATACCTGTTAGTAATATTGCCAATTCTTAAAATTAGCCCTTTTAACCTTTTATTTGCAATCTCTTCTAAAATAAACTTTTCAGCCTCAAACTTACTTCTAACATATACATTATCAAAAGGTTGATTTATGAAAAGATTATTTTCTCCAAAATACACTGTCTTTTTAGGTATAAAGCTTGAAGGTAATCCCATCATAGTGTTACCAGATACACTAATAGTAGAAGTTTGGAAAAATTCTTTATTAAACTTTTCACAAAAATAGGCTAAATTTTTAACACCAGTAACATTAATTTTTTCAAAAACGCTATAATCACCATAATGTTTAACAATAGCTGCACAATTAACTACACAAGAAACTTCATTACCTAAAAAATCATAAACTACACTAGAAGTATTAAAATTATCAGCAGAAATATCACCATCAATAACAAATAATCTTTTACCAAATAAATTGCTAAGGTCACTACCAAAATAATATTGGAATTTACGCTTAAGCTTATTTTCAGGAGAAGTACTAGGATCTTTTCTAATTAAGCAATAAATTTTTATATTATCAATTTTCAAAAGTTCTGCTAAAACATGAATACCTAAAAAACCAGTAGCACCAACCAATAGCACATTCTTCAAAATCCTTTGTTTTAGCTTTAATCTTCTAAAAGTAGTATTTTTATTTAGTAAACTATTAATCTTCTTAAAATCATGCTTTTTGTATGTAATAGGTAAAGCCTCTTTTTGTTTATTACATATAAAATCAGCTAAATCAGAAATTGTATTATGTGTAAAAATATCCCCATAATTTATATTAATGTTAATCTTCATAAGTTCAATCTGCATTTTAAGAGCAGTAAGAGAATCCCCACCAATATCAAAGAAATTATCATCAATACTTAAAGTATCAATACCTAATAAACTCTTCCATATATTAAAAATAGAATTCTCTAACTCAGTATTAGGTAAAACAATTTCTTTAGCTTTAATAACAGGTTCAGGCAAAACTTTCCTATCAATCTTTCCATTAGGAGTATATTTAAAATCCTCTAATTGAACTAAGTATGAAGGTATCATATAGTTAGGAAGTTTTTTAGCTAAAGCCTTTTTTAAATTAGCATAAGGAATTCTACCATCAGCTACAAAATATCCACAAAGAACATCTCTTTCATTCACTTTTTTAACAGTAACAA
>CALXQA010000099.1 GCA_944390335.1 uncultured Clostridia bacterium | reverse complement strand
TTATCAATTTTTTTTCTAATTGTATTAATTAATTCTATAAGTTTTAAATCATTTTCTGGTTTTATTTTGCTAAATTCATTTGATAAATTTGTTAAAATTTGTTGATCATTTACTAAATCTTGTTTCCAACCTATTGTATTCATATCTTTAAGGTTTATTTTTACTTTTCCACCTATTGATGCATTATTTTCTAATAATTCTTCAATATCTTCGTCTTCATCATAATTTTCAAGATTTATATTATCTACTGATGATTCTACTCCATTTCTTTCAAAATCATTAATAGACTTTATTGTTTCATTTATAAGGTATAATATTTTATTTAAAGTTATTCTAAAAGAATCTACCGAACTTTCTAACCTCTTTAACAGATTTATTCTCATTAATTTTTGTAAACTCTTTTCTCTATCTGCTTGTCTTAATGTTACATTCCCACCTTTTACTTTTGTATCGTATATTTCTTCATATAAACTAATTTTGTTAGGTAAAATATAGTCAAAAGGTGTATAAATAGACATATTTAATCTTGATAGCATATTATATATTTCTTCCATTGAATAAAAGTTAGGTAAGTTTGTTATTTCAGTTGATTTACTTATTGGCTTTAATCTTGTAGGAAATTTTCCTATTTTATTCATATCATAATATTTTTCTATATGTTTTCTACTTCTTGCAATAGTCACACTATCTAACAATTTAAAGAAATCGAAATCTTTATTTAATTTTTTTAATAAAGTAGCCGAATTTCTTTCTTCGATTGGTAGCTTTGTCCATTCATTAAATACTGCTTGTGCATTTTTTAATATTGTATCAATTGATTTTGTTTTGCTTATATTTTCATCAATTCTATCAGTATTACCTTCATATGCTAATGCTAGTTGATTTTTTAAATCTGTAAATCTATTATTAACTGGAGTTGCTGAAAGCATTAATACTTTAGTTTTTACACCAGCTTTCATAACATCATTTAAGAGTCTTGTATATCTAGTTTCTCTATCATTTCTAGCATTATTATTTCTAAAATTATGAGATTCATCTATTACAACTAAATCATAATTTCCCCAATTAATTCTTGATAAGTCATTTCCATTTGAAAATCCTTTTTTTCTAGATAAGTCCGTATGATATAAAACATCATAATTAAATCTATCTTTTTGTAGAATATTATCTTTATAATTTGTTTTATATGTATTCCAGTTCTCTGATAATTTTTTTGGACATAATACCAATATACTTTTATTTCTTTCTTGATAATATTTAATTACAGCTAGTGCTGTAAAAGTTTTTCCAAGTCCAACACTATCAGCTAAAATACATCCGTTATATTTTTCTAGTTTATTTATTAATCCTAAAACTGCATCTTTTTGAAAGTCATATAGCTTGTTCCATATTACAGATTCTTTAAAACCTGTTTTTTCATTAGCTAAATCATCTTCAGATACATCAACAAGGAATTCTTTAAAGATATTGTATAAAATTACATAATAAATAAATTCTGGTGAATTTTCTTTATATAAATCTGATATAAAATCAACTACTTCATCTGTAACATCTTTTAAAATATTTTCATTATTCCACAACTCTTTAAATGACTGTAGATAATATTTTGTCATATCATAATTATCATCTATTTTTGTTACAGGATTAAATACTGTATTGTCTTTTTGATAGCCAAGACCTGCTGAAGAAAATTCATCAACATTTAAGTAAGTTATTTTTTCATTTATATTCATAAATTTTTGAATTGGATTATTATTTATATTACTTTTAAATTTTGCCTTTTC
The DNA here is from genome assembly GCA_944390335.1 of uncultured Clostridia bacterium. Lineage (GTDB taxonomy): Bacteria > Bacillota > Clostridia > TANB77 > CAG-508 > CAG-793. The sequence goes on along the minus strand of CALXQA010000099.1, from coordinate 2,844 downwards.
TTTTATCCATTTTGCACATTCTTTTGCAATTGCTTTTCCATTTAATTTATTCTTCAATTTAATTTCAAATTCAGATCCAACAATGCTTTTTTCTCTTTTATAATTATCAATTTCAAATTGTCTTTCTTGTTTTTGTTCTTTTTCTTTTTTTATAAATGTCGGGTTAGTAAATATAAAATCTAATTCATCTATTTCTGATAATTGTTTTTTTAATTCCTCATAACTATACATTGAAAAAACAGCTGAAGCAATATAGCATTTATCATTTATTTTAATTTCTTGTTTTAAATCTTCTCCAAATTTTTCGATTCTATTATCTATAACCTTCACTTTATCCTCCAACTTTTAATAATTTCTATTATATTATATATCATATTTTTATTTTTTTCTCAACAATTAGACAACTTTTTAACAGATTTTTCAAAAAAAGACATTAGATAAAATATACTAATGTCATTTTTATTAATTCAGCTAAGTATTCTTAATTTTTTTTATAATTAGCTTTATTTTATTTGCTTGTTCCTTATTTAATCTACAAGAAACAAAAGCTAAATTCACAAGACTAATTGCATTATCCAAAGTAAACGCATCAGATTTTCCACTTAATATTTTTTCATAATAATATTTCACTTCATCTAATACATAATCTGGTGTATATGAAGGAAATTTTTCAATTAATTGTTCCATTTTTTACTCCTTTTATTTTTCATTTTAACATAAATTTTACTTCAATTCAACAAACTACTTCAATTAATTGAAATATTTTCTATATTTTTCAATTTACCAAAGTCAAAAAATAATCTATTCTTATATAATTTTATTAAAATTTGGCATACTATTAAGGTGGTGTAAAAATATGCAATTATCCGATGCAATTAGAAAAAGAATTATATACTATTTGAAGATTAATAAAATGAAAATATGGGATCTATGCAAAGCAACAGGTATTCCATGTTCAACAATTTCTACTTTTATGAGTGGTAAAACAGAGCTTTTAAAATTAGATACTTTACTTCATATTTGTGAAGGATTTAATATTACATTAGGTGAATTTTTCACTGATTCAATATTTGATAATACTTATCAAGAAAATGAAAGAGACTAACAAAAAAGTTAGTCTTTATTTCTTTAATTAATATAAATTTCTAAAATACAGTTATATCCTTACCTGTAACTAAATATTTTGGTATTTCTATATCTTTACAGTTAGGATGATTAGAAAAAAGAAGTCTTATATTTCTTATAGCTTTATATGTTTCCAAAATTAATTCATTTTGTTTTTTCCATATTTCTTCATCATATTTATCTTCTTGTAATGCATGAGCAGGTTTTTGTCTTATTTTTCTTATTTTTTTTAATGGATCTATTATATCATTTTGTATAGAGTTTTTTCCAATAATATTTAAATTTAACCATTCTTCAAAAAGTTTTATACTTCCCTTTTTATCTCCATTTTCTTCTCTTAATTCTGTAATATTCTTTGTAGTTCCATCTCCTTTTGTAAAAGTTTCAGTATTAATGTTGTTTATAAACATTTTTTCAATTACTAATAAAAAATCCCAGTAATTTTTTAATGTAGGTAGAAATATTATTCTATAATCTTTAATTCTATCATCATTTATATCAAATTCTTCCTTATATAATTTGGGTACATGCATCTTTTGGCACATTTTATTTATTATTTTCATCTCATCTAATAAAGCATCATATATTGATACATTATTAATCCAATTTCCTATTACTAAATTCTCATAAAATCCTCTATTTATAACAAAATCATTTTGCTGTTTTTGTAATTTAATATACCATTTAAGTTGATCACTTTCAGATAATTTTGCTAAATCATCTAAAAAAACACCTATTGCTCTTTTATTTGGATCTTTTTTTGAATAAGCAATACCAAAATCTTGTATATATTCAATTTTTTCATTTTCATTACAATACTCATCATTTAAAACAATGTATCCTCTATAGCCATCAAATCTTACAGAATATTGTGGATTATCGCAATATTCTTGAACAATCTCAACTTTAAAGAATAAGATTTTTAGTTTTGCTTCTCCCATAGCAATTCTTTTAGTAAATACTTTATTTTCTTTACAATTAGAGTTTTTTAAAGAATTTATTGTTGGATAGATAACAATATTGTTAAAATTATTTAAAATTTCATCTATTTGAATATCTTTAGGAATATTTAATTCATATGCTTTTATCATAGGATTTGGGACAATATTTGTAGATAATATTTCTATTTTGTCTTCCTCTAATAGTTCAATTAGATATTTTTTATACTCCAAAATACTAATGTCTTTATTAAAAACTTCTTCATTTAATTCAGTATCATTTCTAAAATTAAATTTATCATCAAAAATTGGAAACTTTAATGTATATGTTGGTATTCCATTATAATCATAAGAATTTTGATATTGTTTAATTATTTCATTTAATAACTTATCTTTTATTTTTATCACTTCTTTCAAAATTTTGTACTGCTATCATTAATTCATTATCTTGTACTGTAATTTTAGCATTATTATATTCAAATTTAGCTCCAGTAAAATATACCTTATAGTCTTCATTTTCTAACTTTGTCCTTATTAAAAACAAAAATCTATCTGTATCTTCTTCAGATAAATTATATTTTACTCTTAACTCATAAAATGTATATCTAATATAATTTGGATTATTTTTTATTTTAATTTTTAAAGTACTTTCAATTAGTTTAATAATATTTTTATCATCCAACTTATCATCACTCCTTATAACATTTTACATATTATCACAAAATAGCAAAAAAATAAATAGTATCAAGCAAAGCTTTTCTACTTTACTTGATACTACTTT
>CALXQA010000098.1 GCA_944390335.1 uncultured Clostridia bacterium | reverse complement strand
AGAATTAAAGCTAAAAACTACATCAGGAAATATAAATATAAAAGAATAATCAACCAACGGGGACGGTCTTTTTTGGTTGAAATTTTTTTGATTTTTATTTTTTTCGACCAAAAAAGACCGTCCCCGTTGGTTGAAATTTAAATGTATAAAAAAGTGAAATTTTCTAATAATATGATTATGAAGAAAATTATCACTATTTTTTTAATTACAGTGCTTCTTACAGCATTTTTAATTGTAAATATAAGTATAAAAAATAGCTATGCAGAGTCTAAAAGATATGTATATGATGGAAGTAATTTAGATACTAATAAGTATCCAGGATTTAAGGAGAGGCTAGATGCTATTAGTGCAAGTCATCCTACATGGAAGTTTATTTTAATGGAGACTGGTTTAGATTTTGAGCAAGTTGTTAAAGCACAATATACAGGCCATTTTGATACACCTAAAAATTTAATTCAAGGAAAAGATGGGTCTTGGGTATGTTCTATTTGTGGTGACAGAGTATATGATACAGGAAATTGGAAATGTGCTTCTGAGCAGTGTATCAGATATTATATGGATACAAGAAATTGGCTAGTGGATAGTCCATATCTTTTTCAGTTCTTACAAACTGATTACCTAAATACTACTGATGAAAGAATATATAATTCTTTAAATGGTACTTTTTTGTATTCTCGTGAAAACGCAGCAGTTATAAATAAAGTTTGTAGAGAAAAAAATGCTAATCCATATTATGTTATAGCAAGACTTCTTCAAGAACAGGGAAACGCTGGTGGTTATACTAGTAAGATGGTAGATAGTGATGGAACAGTCTATTATAACTTATTTAATATTGGCGCTAGTGGGAATTCTAAAGAAGAGGTATATAATAATGCTCTAGCTAGAGCTAAAAGAGAGGGTTGGACTACAATTGAAAAATGTTTGTCAGATGGTATTACTTTTCTCTTTTCTGCTTATATTAATAATAAACAAAATTCAATATACTTAAATAAGTTTGATGTAGAATCATATAATGGTCTATATGTTAGGCAATATATGCAAAATATTGAGGCTCCTAAATCAGAAGGTACTTCTATGTATAATAAAATGAAGAGTAGTGGTCTTTTAGATGAGAACTTAGTATTTATAATTCCTTTATATGAAAATATGAGTAATACTACTTCTAATTCACCAGATAGTGCAGTAGAAGCATATCCTAAAAATATTAGAGTAAAAGAAGGGCATTCTAATGTTATGATTAGATCTGCAAGAACTACTACAAGTACACCAGTTGGTAAAATTGAAAATAGTTCTGTAGTAGTACTTTCAGTAGAAAGATATTCAGATGGATGGCATAAGGTTGTTTTAGAAAATGGCATAATGGGATATGTTAAGTTTAATACAAGTTACCTAGAAGAAATTGATGATTTAACTAATTGCTATGAAGAAGTTACAATAAAAAATGATGATGTTGTGTTAAGAGTTGGTCCTGGATATAGTCATATTGAGGTGACACATCTTTCTAAAGGTCAAATAGTTCACAGAATTGATAATACCGGAAGGTACAATATTGATGGAAAAGTGTGGGATAGAGTAATTCTTTCTGATTCAAGGCAGGGATTTATTGCAAGAGATAATCTTTATTTAATAGATTATTCAGAGAGTTTTTATGTAGATGCTGAAGGAGGTCTTTACTTAAGAGATTCACCAGCAGGTAATGTTATAAGAAGACTTGAAAATGGAAGTATTGTTACAAGGCTAGAGGCCGGTCAAAAACTTGGAGATTATACTTGGGATAAAGTTATTACAGAAGATGGTGTAATTGGATATGTAGCAAGAGAGTATTTAGTGAAAGTAAATGGCGAAGATGTTCCGGATGATGATAATACAGCATCTAATAATGTTATTGATAATAATACAATAATTACAAATGAAGTTCAAAATATAGTTAATAATATTGAAAATAATAATACTCAGGAAAATAGTGTGAATAATAATGTCGAAAATACTAATAATAATATAAATAATGGGAACAATAGTATAGTAAATAATGAAATATTGCAAAATAATGTAATAGATAATGAAATAATACCTCCAGATGGTGATAACCAAGAAGGAGATAATGGTGGAAATAATGAAACTGATGAAGATGAAATAGAAGAAAATAGAATTCTAATTGTTGAACCATCAGCTATAGTTGGATCTATTGAAGGAGCTATTGTAAAGAGAGATGAGATTGTTTTAAATAATAATCAATTATTGGCAACAGGAGATATAGCGACTATTGGTAAAGAAAAATATGTAATTGTAAAAAAAGGTGACTGCAATGGTGATGGTGCGGTTAAGGCAAATGATTATTTGATAATAAAAGATTATATAATGGGAGTAGGTAGTGCAAAGCTAGAAGGTGTAAAAAAACTTGCAGCAGATGTAACAGGTGATGGCTCAGTTAAAGCAAATGATTATTTAAAAATAAAAGACCATATTATGTATGGAGTGGAGGTTTAAATGAAAAAAAAGATATTAATTTCTTTATTAATAATACTGTTACTGATGATAGTAGCTTTAAAAGAAAAGTCTGAAGCAGCATCATACAGTTTTAATTTTACTGGTCCTACAGAAGCTTCTAAAGGTCAAACTGTGACTTTGAATATAACAGGAAATGGACTTACTGGTAAAGTACTTCTTACAGCTTCTAATGCTACTTTGAGTAGTAATCAAGTTTGGGTTGAAAAAAATACAGTTAATGTTACAGCAAAAATAAATGCTTTTCCAGCAAAAATTACTGCAACTCCTAGTGAGCTTACAGATAATGAATATAATATAGTAAATTTAGGTTCAAAAACTATTACTGTTAATGAGAAAAAAACATCTACAGGAGGAGGTAGTACATCTGGAGGAAGTAGCAGTTCTGGAAGTAACAACTCAGGAAGTAGTAATAGTGGAGGAAGTTCAGGTAGTACAAGTGGTGGAAGTAGTAGCTCTGGAGGCAGCAGTTCTAGCAGTGGAAGCACATCAAAACCTAATACTTCAAAGCCAAGCACAAATACTAAGCCATCAGGTGGAACATCACAAACCCAATCTCCGGATAAAAATTATGTACCTAATGAAACTAAGATAGAAAATGGAGATATAAAATCAAGTAATAATTATTTACAAAACATAACCTTAAATAATGGTACACTTTCACCAGAGTTCTATAGAGAAACATTTGAATATACAGTAGAAAATTTACCAGAAGATGTTATGGAAATAGAAGTGTCTGCAGTAGCAGAAGATGAAAGAGCAAGTATTAGTGGACTTGGAAAAATATCTTTAAATCCAGGTGAAAATAGAATAAATATTGAAGTATCAGCAGAAAATGGAAATGTTAGAAATTATACATTGTTAGTAAATAAAAAAGAAGAACTACAAGAATCGGATTTAAGATTAAGAGAATTAGAAATAAGTAAAATAAATAGAAATGGTGAGTTTAGTAAACTAGAAATTCCTTTTGATAAAGAAACTTTTGAATATGATGCAGAAGTAGAAGAAGATATTGTAGATTTAGATATAAATCCTACAGTAGAAAATGAAGGTATAATTGTAGAAGTAACTGGTGAAAAGAATTTAAAACCTGGTGAAAATAATGTCTATATAACATTAACTGCTCAAAATAGTGAGAATATCCAAACAATTTATACAATAAAGGTAAATAAAAAAGAATCTATTCAAACTTCAGCAGAGGTTGTAAAAATGGATGAAACTTGGAAGATGGTTACAATTGGCATACTTATTTTAATCTTAATTGCTGAAATAGGAATATATATTATTTTAAAAAAGAAAAGGAAAATAAAATAAGATTATAAGAAAAAAATTAGTTAAGTTAATTGAGAAATGTTGGCAAAATTGAACAATAAGTATATAAATAAATAGAAAAAAGAAAATTCTAATTGATGTAAAAATGTAGTAATAATTGTACTAAAGAAAGGTAAAAAAATAAAAATGCTTGAAACCGTTGGGGCTGTATATATATATATATATATATCATAAGATTTAATAAAAAGAAGTATATAAAATAATAAAATGGAAAAAGCTATGTACTTTAATGAAATAAAAGTATGTAGCTTTTTGACGGCAAAAATACATAAACTTACGAGGAGGAATAATGAAAAGTAAATTATTAAAAGTGGAAAAAGGAATAACATTAACAGTTTTAGTTATAACAATTATAGTTCTATTAATATTAGCTGGAGCAGCTATTAATTTTACAATAGGAGATGAAGGTATATTTACAAGAACTATAGATGCTCAAGATAGATATAAAGCAGAGGAAATAATAGAAAAGATGCAGATAACTAAAGGAAATACATATATAGATAAAGTGGGAAAGTTTGACATAGATGATTTTTTAAATAATTTAGTAGAAGAAGGAATAGTAGGAGATAGGGAAGAAATAATAGATAATGGAGATGGAAGTTATACAATAACAACAGATGATGGTTATATAATTGATATAATAGAAAAAGATGATGGAAAAGATGTAGATATAATATATGTAGGGAAAGGAGATAAAGTAGGGCCAAGAATAAAGGAAATACATGTAAGAAATAAAACAACGAATGCGATAGAAATAGAAGTAGAAGCAAGTAACGCAAATGGAGCAAAGTATACATATTCATATAAAAAAGAAGATGAAGAAGAATACAAAGAAGCAGCAACAAAAATAGC
>CALXQA010000097.1 GCA_944390335.1 uncultured Clostridia bacterium | reverse complement strand
TTTCAAGTTAAAGGCGACAAAAAAATCAACCTTTTACAGTTGATTTATCAATACTTTCGTCTGGTGCGACGATTTTATTTATTGGAGCGATATTCTTACAGGTTACGAACCTTTTTGTTCTCTTTCTTATTTTTAAGTATATATGATTTATAAATTAAATTCAAGAAAAATAAACTTGATTTTTGATTAAAACTGTTTATCTTTGAATTTATTATCAAATCGTATATATGTTTTTGCAAGTTGTACTTCATTAGTTTTTATATTTTCATCATAGTAAAAATTTTCAATAAATTTTGTAATAGTATCAATTGAATCATCTCCTACAGTTGAAGCTAAAACAAAATCTTCACATCTGTTTTTAATAACTAAACTATATCTGTATCTTCTTTCTTTAAAAAATCGTCTATATGTTTCTGTAGAAGTATTCATTCCTTTTTTTATTCCAATTTTTATTCCCTCTCTATAATAAATAGAATAACTTTTAAATTTATTTTTAATTATAATATTATCATTATCAAAAGATACAGAATAAATAGATAATTTATTAATTATTGTCAATACTATAATAGTAATTAACAAAAATATTATAAAAATTAAATAAGAAAAATCGAAACCTGATATAATACACAATAATAACAATATACTAAATGAAATTAATGCTGTGTTAACAGGATGTCCATCAAATTTGAAGGTTAAATCTTTATTAATTATATTATTAACTTTTATTGCTCTAATACCGTCCATATTTTTTATATAATTCTTCCATAAATATATTTTCCTTCCTCTATTTTACAGTTAATCTATATCTATTTTAGCATATAAATAAAAGTTTGTCACTTATAATTAATAGAGTAACTGAATTTTGCGAGTATAATTTCAGTAATTACTATAGAAATATTATAAATTAATTATTTTTTCTATAATCTCTTTATCTTCTATTTTATTAATAGCAAAACATTTTTTGCCTAAATCTTTTATAGAAGCACCTAAGTGATACATTTCTTTATTATCTAAAACAATAAATCTATCATGAAACTTATTGGTTTTAGCAACTTTTAGGGTAGGATATTCTTTATTAAATTTCTGAACATCTATATGTTCAATGTTGCTTTTAATAGATGTTAATATAACAATTTCTACATTTTTCTTCTTTTTAGTTAACATTTTTAAAACACTATCATCAATATAATTATCTATAATCAAAATCTTTTTATTTGCTCTTTTTATAATATCTATAATTATACTATATGCATCATATATTTGACCATCGAAAAATATTCTCTGCTTGATATTTTCTTCAAGTTGCAATTGGTCAAATATGATATCAAATTTTTTATCATGCTCAATAAATTTCTTGTCTATCTTATTTTCAATAGTAATTACTTTTTCAAATAGGCTTTTATTTATACTTACAAATTTTCTCATTTCTACAAAAGCATCCATAATTTTAATACTAACTTGTACAGCAACTTCACTTTTCAATATTCCAGATAACATAGCTATTCCTTGTTCTGTAAAAACATAAGGTAGATATTTTTTACTCCTGTATTTATTATCTTCTAATTTTGATGTGGTCACAATTTGTGACCACATAATTTCTAATTCTTCTTCTGTTAACTGAAAGCAAAATCTTTCTGGAAATCTATCTATATTTCTTTTAACTGCCTGATTTACTTTTTTAGTTTCATAATTATACAACATTGCAACATCACTATCTAGCATAACTTGTTTTCCTCTTATTGTATATATTAAATTCTTTATTTCTTCATTAGTTAATTCATTTTGAATTGTTAATTTATTTTCTTCCATACTTTCACATCCTTTTTTATCTGTATATATTCTAAAACATTTGTTCTGTGTTGTCAAGATTTTTGTGACTTTTTATTTTAAAATCTATAGCATTAAATAAATATAGTGAAACTTTATTTTGCTGTGCTGAATCCATTTCCATAATTTTGCTTGAAACAAATATTATATAAGGATACTTTGAAAAATTAATAGTAGTAGTTCTGTATTCAAGATTTATTTCTTTTAGCAGGTTATCAAAATATTTATACATTTCTTTTTTATCATATTCTAAATTTGTATGACTATTATTATCACACATACATATTGCTAATCTTAATTGATTTTCTAAATCCATATCTTTTATAATATCTATTATATAATTTACTTTTTCATCAATCATAATTTTTTAGTTCCTTTCAATTTTTAATTTTTGGGGTATGGGGGTTAAACCCATATTTTGCATTTGTGCGGGAGTACAAATGCAGTGCTTGCTGGGACATGAAATTTATAAAATTCAAAAATGGACATTTTCAACTTGTAAACTTTATTCGCGTATTTTGTAATAACTTTTTCGTATTTTTTGCTATTAAATCTACATGGTCTACTACAATTCCATCTTCAATAATTGGACAATTTATAACCCCATTTATATAAAAATTTTCCTCTAATAATTGTAAATATCGGTTTATTTCTTGTTCTGAATACTCTTTATTTTCAATTTTTGAATTAAAAAATATATAATAATCTTCTTTTAGTTTTTCCAATTCTTTTTTAGTAATTGGCTCTTTATAAATAAAACCAATATGATTATTTTGTAAAACATCATTCAAATATTTTATATATTCCTTACTATTTTTAGAGATAAATTCTTCTGTAAATCTTATATTTTTTATCTCAATATTGTATTTTTTATCTCTTGAAATTTCTATGCTTTCAATAAATTTTTTTATTAAATCTTTCTTTGATTTTCTGTTTAAATGCTCAAAAACAAATCCATATAGAACTTTATTGTTTATAATATTTTGATTATTTATTGTTCCTTCAAGTTTATTTGATAATTCTACAACATACTCTTTGAGTATATTATCTGGATCTATTTTTTGCTTTTTCTTCTCCAGATTTTGTATCTCTTTTTTAATGCTATCGTTTTTATTGTTGATAGTTTTTACATTCAAGCTAGAGTTTAAGTATAAATCTACTAGTTTATTTTCTTGTAATTTTAGTTTTTCAATTGCTTTATCTATTTCTTGAATATCTTTTGTTTTAGTAGAATTGCTGACGGCAATTTCATAAGTCATTTCATACATATATCTTGTTAGTTCATTTAAAATTCTACCGTAGTTTTTCTTCTATTTTATCCGAATTATAGTGTTTACCTTTTGACTTGCAATTAGGATTTTTACATGTTACATGGTAATACACTTTTTTATTTTCTGTAGTGCTAATCTTAAATGAATTAGTAGAAGATAGTATTTTGCCACAATCTGGACACTTAACTATACCAGTAAATAAATGAATATGCTCTCCATAATTTGAGTGTTTATTTCTCTCTAAAACTATTCTGGTAACTTTCCATGTTTCTTGATCAATTACTGGTTCACAATAGTTTCTAACTCTTAAAATATCTTGAGGTTTTCTAGCATATTTACCGTATTCAAATACTCCAACATAAATATAATTTGTAAGTATTTTATATACTCTATCACTTGTCCATTTGCCTGTTTTTAAATAAGAATTATTATCTTTCATTGCTCTTGCGATTCCTCTTGAAGAATAATTTTTCTTACATAATTCAAATATTTCTTTTACAACCTGTGCCTCAATTGGTTCGACTTCTAAATGTCCTGTTTCGTTATTTCTGATATATCCATATGGTGCTTTACTAGGATGTACTTTTTCTAATGCCATTTCTTCTAATGCTCTTTTAGTTCTTGCTCCAATTTCTTTTCTTTCTCTTTGTCCAAAGACTAAATTCATACCAAATATCATTTCACCATTTGCCGTAGATACATCATAAGGTTCTAATATAAGTTCTATTTTCACATTATATTCTTCACAATAATTTAAAAGCCAAAATCCGTCGTAATTATTTCTAGTTAATCTATCTACCTTAATTGCTATTAACTTGTCTAATTTGTTCATTTTAATATCTTTTATAAGTCTTTGCATTTCTGGTCTCATTAGGTCTTTACCAGAATATCCTGCATCGTTATATACACCTACAATAGAATATTCGTTTTTCTCACAATATTCTTTTATCATTCGTAATTGAGAGTCAATAGAATATCCATTATCTCTTTGTTCATCTGTTGATACTCTTACATAAATTCCACACCTCATAAAATTTTCTCCTTTCAAAATTGAATTGGTATATACTATTCTTGAAAATTTATCCCCCTAATCTATAAAGGAATATTTAGGGTATTTGTGCAAAGAAATTTAAAATTTTTAATATAAAGGTTTTTTTGAATTTTGGTAACCAAATCAAATAAATTTAAGCTTTTTTTATTTCATGAGAATTTGTTTTATTTCTTTGAGATTATACTTTTTATTGTATTCTTTAATGTAAAAGTTTTTATTACTGACTTCATTAACTTTATATTCAAGTATTGTTAAAGTAGTAGGATATTTAATTAAATATTCAGTAGGCTCTATAAATTGTAAATTAGTAGCCTTTAAATGTTTAATTTTTCCGTTCTTAATTGTGTAATTATAATTTTTAATGTTTTCCAATAACTCCTCATTAGGTTCTAATTCTTGTATTATCTTAAATTCAAGCATAAAAAATTCTCCTCCTTTCCAGAAAGAGAACAAAAAAACAACCTACAAACTTTTGCAGTTCGTAAGCTGTTAGAATTTGGAGCCAATAAGCAGAATCGAACTGCTGACCTACGGGTTACGAATCCGTTGCTCTACCAACTGAGCTATATT
>CALXQA010000096.1 GCA_944390335.1 uncultured Clostridia bacterium | reverse complement strand
AATGGTGAGCCAGGAGGGATTCGAACCCCCGACCCACGGCTTAGAAGGCCGTTGCTCTATCCAACTGAGCTACTGACCCATTTGAAATATCACTTAAGACATAAAATATCATACCACACAAATAGTATAATTGTCAAGTAGAATATGACATTTTCTAAATATAAATTTATATGAGCGATTGTAAAAGCAAAATATATAACAAAAATAAAATAACTTATATAGTGATACTAAAATAATATCACTATATAAGTTAATATAACTAAAATACTTTAATAATTTCATAATGACTAGTACCTAACCCAAGTTTTTCAGCATGCTCAATTTGAGATTCCCAATGAGTAACATCATGCATCTTGTGAAATAAATCTTCATCCTTAGACTTTCCATCTATATATGTATTAGGAAGAATAGGAGCATTATTTACTAAATCAGCACAAGCCTTATCTAAAGCAACTGGATCAAAAGAAGCAAGCATACCAATATTAGGTACAACAGGAGCATCATTTTCACCATGACAATCACAATTAGGAGATACATCGCATATCAAACTAATATGGAAATTAGGCTTATTCTTTAAAACAGCCAAAGTATATTCAGCCATTTTTTTATTCAAAATATCTTTAGCCTCATCGTTTTTAGTAGCTATAGCATCAAAATTGCATATACCAATACACCTACCACAGCCAACACATTTATTGTGATCAATATGGCACTTATTATTTTCATCATAAGAAATAGCACCATGAGCACATATCTTTTGACATTGCTTACAACCAACACACTTTTCCATATGAACAATAGGTTTACCACTGTTGTGCATCTCCATTTTACCAGCTCTAGAACCGCAACCCATACCAATATTCTTAATAGCACCACCAAAACCAGTCATTTCATGACCCTTAAAATGATTTAAAGAAATAATAATATCAGCATCAGCAATAGCTCTACCTATTTTAGCCTCCTTAACATATTCACCATCAATAGGAATATAAGCCTCATCAGTACCCTTTAAACCATCAGCGATTATAACATGGCATCCAGTAGAAAAAGGACTGTAACCATTAGTATAAGCAGCCTCTAAATGATCCAAAGCATTTTTCCTTTGACCAACATAAAGAGTATTACAATCAGTCAAAAAAGGCTTACCACCTAAACTCTTAACAACATCAGCAACAACTTTAGAATAATTAGGTCTAAGATAAGCTAAATTACCAGGTTCACCAAAATGTATTTTAATAGCAACAAACTTATTTTTAAAATCAATATTCTCAATACCAGCCTTTTTAATCAACTTTTCCAACTTATTAAGAAGATTATTGCCAGGTTTTGCTCTAAAATCAGTAAAATAAACTTTTGACTTTTCCATTATATACCTCCGAATAATAATAATATAAAATAGTTAGTACTACTATAAAAATAGAATAACTAATTAAACAATACTATTATATAATCTTTAAAGAATAATTGCAAATAAAAAGATTAAAATCATAAAAGATTTTAATCTTTATTTAGTACCTCTAGCAATAATCTGATTGTGAGGACTGTAAGTATCTTTAGAAAGAAGAGTCCTAGAAACTTCTTTGCCATTTAGTTTAAGAACCTTGTAAGCTACAGACTTAGCACCATTAGAACCAGACTGAACAACTTTAGTTTTCCCTTTTGCTAAAGAAGAATCAGTAGTATAAACAGTAGAATAAGGAACACTACCAGTCCTATATGATACTAATTCAACCTCATATTCCACATCTTCTTTAAGGCCAAAAACTTGAATAGTCAATCTTTTGTTAGAAGTAGTAGCAACAAGTTTAATAGGATAACTCCTGTTATTTTTAAACTTAAAATCCGGAGCCCCCCAAGAAACAGTAGCATCAAGACCAATAGGAACATAACCAACAGTAAAAGTATGATTAACCCTATTTGTAATTTCTAAGTTAGCCTTTAAAACAGAATTATATAAAGTACTAGAAACTTGGCAAATACCTCCACCAACATCAGTTGTAACTTGGCCATTAGAATAAACAGTAGCAGTTTTAAAACCAGCTTGAGTAGTACGTTTACCAACAGTCCCATTAAAAGAAAACTCTTCACCAGGCATCAAAACCTTGCCATTTATTTTAGAAGCAGCTAAAGCAATATTAGTAGACCTATTAGAATTACTTGAAGTATAACTAGTAGTATAACTTGAAAGTAAATCAGGAAAAGCCTCAGTACCAATATCATCAGTAGTAACATTAGGATATAAAGTTTTCAAAGGAATAGTATAGCTATCCTGAGGAGAACTAACCATATTTTTAGCCTCTTCTATTGAAATATTAAAATCCACACCATTAGAAGAAGGATAAACAGCAAAAGGATCTTTAGTATAATAAGCATCCACAGGCTCTTTATATATTTCAGAATGAATTTTATCAATATCAATACTACTTGCATCCTTAATAATAGTAGGAATATTAATAGAATCAGTATTATAATTAATAGAAGTAAGTTTATCAACAATTAAATCTTTAAGTTCATTATCAATAATAACACTACCAGACTTTCCAGCAGTAATTATCAAATTATTCCCATCAATAGCATAAGAAGGCTCTTTTAGTCCATCAGCAAAATTAGAATTCATTTGCTCAATTATAGAATTGCATAAATTATCATTATAAACAAAATCAGGATCAATGTTAACCTTTTTAAAATAAGTATTCAAAATATCAAAATTATTTTGAAAAATATTTCCACTTCTACCATAAGAATAAGCCTTCTCTATAGCACCAGCAACATCAAAACTGCACTCCAATTGGCTAGGTAAGACATTATATAACTCATCATTGTGATTAAAAACTAAATTAGTATTAAGCCTAGTATTTAAATCATTAGAAACTTTAGAAAAAGCCTCATCCTTAGAAAGATTAGAAACATCTATACCTAAAATAGTAATACCAGATATTATATTTGTATTATTAATATTAAGTAATGCAAAAATAGTAGAAAGAAGACCAAGTATAATAATAAAAACAATTATACAAATAGAAAAAATCAAAAGCTTGTGACTTTTCTTTTTAGGTCCAGAAAACTTTGTATCACTGTTATTTTCAATAATCTGTTTAGCCTCTTCAAAAACTTCATCTGTCATAGCAGAAGAATTATCATTATCTGAATTATATAATATTGCGTTCATCTTTTTCTCCTAAATAATCTTCTATAATATATATTAAACAATAAATCAAAATATTTGTAAATATATATATTAAAAAATATAAAAATTGAATTATTGCTTTATTTTTTGATATACTATTGATATAATAATAAAGAAAAAATAAAAAGAAAGGAAAAAGAAAAAGGGAGGAAAAGAATGAGTGAATTATCAATAAATAAAAAATCAGGTTGGGAAGACTTATCAGAAAATGAAAAAAATGAAATATATAACTTTGCAAACCAATATATGAACTTTTTAAATATAGCTAAAACAGAAAGAGAAGTAATAAAAGAAGCAGAAAACTTAGCAAGACAAAATGGATTTAAATCTATTAATGAATATGCAGAACTATATCCAGGGGACAAAGTATATTATATAAATAGAGGAAAAAATATATACTTAGCAGTCATAGGAGAAAACTCTTTAGAAGGAGGAATAAATATAGTAGGAGCACATGCAGACTCTCCAAGACTAGACTTAAAACCAAACCCACTATATCAAGATGGAAACTTAGCATATTTAAAAACACACTATTATGGAGGAATAAAAAAATATCAGTGGACAGCAATACCACTTGCTATTCATGGAATTATAGTTAAAGAAAATGGAGAAAAAATATATGTAAATATAGGAGAAAATGAACAAGACCCAGTATTTACAATAACAGATCTTTTACCACATTTAGCAAAAGAACAACAGCAAAAAAAATTATCAGAAGCAATAAATGCAGAAAATTTATCTATATTAGTAGGAAGTATACCAGATAAAGATGAAGAAAAAGATAAAGTAAAAAACAATATATTAAAAATATTAAATAAAAAATATGGAATAAAAGAAGAAGACTTTGTAAGTTCAGAATTAGAAATAGTACCAGCATTCAAATGTAGAACATTAGGATTAGATGAAAGCCTAATTGCAGGATATGGTCAAGATGATAAAGTCTGTGTATATACAGCATTAAGAGCTATACTAAATGTACAAAAACCAAAGAAAACAGCAGTATGTCTATTCTCAGATAAAGAAGAAATAGGAAGTATGGGAAACACAGGAATGGAATCACATGTATTTGATACATTTATAGCAGAGTTATTAAATAAAACAAGAATAAATAGACCAAACTTATTAGACAAAGTATTTTGTAACTCTAAAATGTTATCAGCAGATGTAGATGCAGGATTAGACCCTATATATATATCAGTATCGGACACACATAATGCAGGATATCTAGGAAAAGGAGTAAGCTTAAATAAATATACAGGTTCAGGAGGAAAATATAATTCATCAGATGCAAATGCAGAATATGTAGCAGAAATTAGAAGTATGTTTAATAGAAATAATATAAAATTCCAAGTAGCAGAATTAGGAAAAACAGACATTGGAGGAGGAGGAACTATAGCATATATTTTAGCAAATAAAGGAGTAGATGTTATAGACTGTGGAATACCAGTACTTTCTATGCATGCACCTTATGAAGTAACATGTAAATATGATGTATATGCTGCATATAGAGCATATGAAGCATTTTTAAATAATAGATAATCAACCAAAGGGGACGGACC
>CALXQA010000095.1 GCA_944390335.1 uncultured Clostridia bacterium | reverse complement strand
AATGTTCTATAGTTTATTGTTTCTGGCTTTTTTACTTCTCCTTTTGACCATTCTCTTATTTTTTCATCTGATGCTAAGCCTATTTTTATCTTGCTTAAAGACTCTAATTCATCCACGCCTTTTGCCTCCTATAATTTATTTTTTGCCAAAGCTTTTTATTTGCATTTTCACAGCTGAACAATTATTTTTGTTATGCTCATAAAAAGCTTTTAGCTATTTAATTAAATTATTTATTATTCATCATAGTCATCATATGAATCATCTACACCTAAATCTTCTTCTAAATAGTCTTCTCCTAAAAGTGCATCATCTGATTCATCTGCTAAGTCTTCAAATAAATTGTCACTATCTTCTTCCATCTCTTCATCTGTTTCTGTATAACTGTCTGCTAGTTCATTTTCATCTAATACTGTTTCTTCTTGTGGTTTTGTATCATTTACTACATTAAAGTCTACTCCATCTTCTATATCTTCTTTTAGTTCTATTTCTGAGTCTTTATCTGTATATAGTCTTAGGTCTAGTCCTAATGATTGTAGTTCTTTTACTAATACTTTAAATCCTTCTGGTACTCCTGGTTTTGGAATATCTTCACCTTTTACAATTGCTTCATATGTTTTTACACGTCCTACTATATCGTCTGATTTTGTTGTTATCATTTCTTGAAGTGTATATGCTGCTCCATATGCTTCTAGTGCCCATACTTCCATTTCTCCAAATCTCTGTCCTCCAAATTGTGCTTTTCCGCCTAAAGGTTGTTGTGTTACTAATGAGTATGGTCCTGTTGAACGTGCATGTATTTTGTCATCTACTAAGTGATGTAGTTTTAACATATACATAACACCAACTGTTACTGGGTGGTCAAATGCGTCTCCTGTTCTTCCATCATATATTGTTGTTTTTCCATCTCTAGATAGTCCTGCTTCTTCTAATAGTTCTTCTATTTCTTTGTCTTTAGCACCATCAAATACTGGTGTTTCAACTTTCCAGCCAAGTGCTCTTGCTGCCATTCCTAAGTGTACTTCTAGTACCTGACCTAAATTCATACGAGATGGTACACCCATTGGGTTTAATACTATATCTACTGGTGTTCCATCTGGTAAAAATGGCATATCTTCTTCTGGTAGTATTCTTGATATAACACCCTTGTTACCATGACGTCCTGACATTTTATCTCCTACTGAGATTTTTCTTTTTGTTGCAATATAGCATCTTATTACTTGGTTTACTCCTGGTCCTAATTCTTCTGAGTTTTCTCTTGTAAAGATTTTTACATCTACTATTGTTCCTGCTTCTCCATGTGGTACTCTTAATGATGTGTCTCTTACTTCTCTTGATTTTTCTCCAAAAATTGCCCTAAGTAATCTTTCTTCTGCTGTAAGTTCTGTTTCTCCTTTTGGAGTAACTTTACCTACTAATATGTCACCTGGTCTTACTTCTGCTCCTATTCTTATTATTCCATCTTCATCTAGATCTTTTAAGCTATCTTCACCTACGTTTGGTATGTCTCTTGTTATTTCTTCTGGTCCAAGTTTTGTATCTCTACATTCACAATCATATTCTTCTATATGTATTGATGTATATACATCTTCTTTTACTAGTCTTTCACTAATTAATACAGCGTCCTCAAAGTTATATCCTTCCCATGTTGAAAATGCTATTAAGACATTTCTTCCTAATGCCATTTCTCCATTTTCTGTTGATGGTCCGTCTGCTATTGTTTCTCCTTTTTGTACTTTTTCTCCTACACTTACTATTGGTCTTTGATTAATACATGTTCCACCATTTGTTCTTTTGAATTTTAATAACTTGTATTTTTTTATTTCATTTTTATTGTTTCTGATTCTTATTTCATCACCTGTAACTTTTTCAACTATACCATCTTCCTCTGCTACTACTGTTATTCCAGAGTCTTTTGCTGCTCTATATTCCATTCCTGTTCCTACTATTGGTGCTTCTGGTTTTATTAATGGTACAGCTTGACGCTGCATGTTTGATCCCATTAATGAACGCTTTACGTCATCATGCTCTAAGAATGGTATCATGGCTGCTGCAACTGATACTAGTTCTTTTGGTGATATTTCTACAAAGTCTACTTTGTCTGCTGGAACTTCTTTTATTTCTGTTACTTGTCTTACTTTTATTCTTGAATTTATAAATTTACCATCTTTATCTATTGGTTCTGATGCTTGTGCAATTATATATTTATCTTCTTCATCTGCTGATAAATATTCTACTTCGTCTGTTAATTTTCCTTTAGCCTTATCTACTTTTCTATATGGTGCTTCTATAAATCCATATTCATTTATTCTAGCAAATGATGATAGTGCAGATATTAACCCTATATTAGGTCCTTCTGGTGATTCTACTGGACATAGTCTACCATAGTGTGTATAGTGTATATCTCTAACTTCGAATCCTGCTCTTTCTCTTGTAAGTCCTCCTGGTCCTAATGCTGATATTCTTCTTTTATGTGTAAGTTCTGATAGTGGGTTTGTTTGATCCATGAATTGTGACAATTGTGAACTTCCAAAGAATTCTCTTATTGCTGATGATATTGGTTTTGTATTTATTAATGCTTGTGGTGTTATTGAGTCTAAGTCTTGTATTGTCATTCTTTCACGCACAACTCTTTCTAGTCTTGCTAGTCCAATTCTGAATTGATTTTGTAGTAATTCTCCTACACATCTAATACGTCTATTTCCTAAATGGTCTATATCATCTATTTTTCCTAATCCATGTGCTAGGTTTAATAAGTAGCTTATTGATGCTATTATATCTCCATTTGTGATATTTTTTGGAATAAGTTCATTTATTCTTTCTTTTATAACATCGTGTAAGTCTTTTTCTTCTGTTGTATCTAATATTGATTTTAATACATCATAGTTTACTTGTTCTTTTATATGTAAATCGCTTAAGTCTACTTTGACAAAGTTTTCTATATCTACTGTTCCATTTCCTATTACAGTTACTTTTGATTCTCCTACTTTTACATTTACACTGTTTATTCCTGAATTTTGTATTTGTTTTGCAATTTCTTCTGAAATTACTTGGTCTTTTTCTACAAATATTTCTCCTGTTTCACTGTCTGATATGTCTTCATATGCTATTTGTCCTGTAATTCTTTCTGCTAAGTTTAATTTACTATTAAATTTATGTCTTCCTACTTTTGCTAAGTCATATCTTTTTGGATCAAAGAATAGTCTATCAAATAATGTTCTTGCTGCATCTACTGTTGGTAGTTCTCCTGGTCTTAGCTTTTTATATATTTCTATTATTGCCTCATCTGATTTTTTTATTGGGTCTTTTTCTATTGTAGCTTTTAATAAAGGTTCTTCTCCAAATAGGGCTAATATTTGGTCGTCTCTTTCTATTCCTATTGCTCTTAGCAAAGTACTTACTGGTATTTTTCTTGTTCTATCTACTCTTACATAGAATATATCATTATTATCTGTCTCATATTCAAGCCATGCTCCACGAAGTGGCATTACTGTTGATGTAAATAGTTTCTTTCCTGTTTTTGTGTCCATTGTATATGCATAATAGCAACTTGGTGAACGTACTAATTGGCTTACTACAACTCTTTCTGCTCCATTTATGACAAATGTTCCTGTGTCTGTCATAAGTGGAAAATCGCCAAGATATATTTCTTGTTCTTTTATTTCTCCTGTCTCACGATTAAATAGTCTTACTTTAACATGTAATTTAGTTGAGTATGTAGCGTCTCTTTCTTTTGCTTCTTCTACTGTGTATTTTGGATTTTCATCCATTCTATAGTCTAGAAATTCTAATACTAAGTTTTCTGAATAGTCTACTATAGGTGATATATCTTTTAATACATCTCCTAATCCTTCGTTTATAAACCAATCATATGAATCTTTTTGCACTTTTATTAAATTAGGCATTTCTATAAAATCGCCTATTTTTGAAAAAGATTTTCTTGTGGTTTTCTCATGTTTTACATCTTTTACTTTTACCACAGGTAATTCCCCCCTAAATAAATTTAAGCAGACTTAAAAACTTGTATATGTTGTCTAAAAGTCCTTCTTGTTATATATCTTTCTTTTAATTTTTAACTCCTGCTCCTTAGTCAAAATATTAAAAGATACAATATACCCAATTCCTCTTTTTCGACAATTTACATAAATAAATTCCAGAAGGCAAAAGAAAGGTAAACCGACTATTTTTGCCGATTTTACCCTTCACCTAAATTTAAAGTTATTTAATATTTAACGAATTTATCATCTATTAGCCCTCTAGATTTTATTTCCGTACACTTTATATACTTTAATTATTATACAACTACATAATAAGGCTTGTCAATAATTTTATCAAAAATCACTTAATTAAGTATGTTTTTTCAATATTTTTTTGATAAAAATTATCTAGTTTTGCCTACATTAATTCTACACTAACAAATAAGTTAGCTTTTTATATAATGAATTATTATATATATAAATTGCACCATGAAATGTTAATTTTTATATAACATTTATAGTGCAATTTAGTTTATCTTTTTTATTAATCTATAGTTGTTGATGTTCTTCCTTTTCCTATTACATCTTCTAATAAAGATCTCCATGTATTACAGCCTACTATACCGTCTACAGTCAAGCCTTCTTTTCTTTGATAACTTTTTACTGCATTTAATGTTTGTGCTCCAAATACTCCATCTAATCCTCCAGTTCTATAACCTAATGTATTTAGGCAATCTTGAGCTATTAATACATATGAACCTCTAGACTCACTCCTTATTATTGGGAATCCTCCTGTAGAACAAGCTGGATTTCCTCTACGTTTATCAAAATGTACCCATGTTGGTGTTAGGTTTTTAGGCTCTACATAACTCCATAAATCTAAATTTAATACACTTGTATAAAGTTGCTGCCTTCTTGCTGGTGTTAAGCTTTGACCTGCATCAAAAGCCAATCCTGCATAATGTTGTGA
>CALXQA010000094.1 GCA_944390335.1 uncultured Clostridia bacterium | reverse complement strand
TCAAATACATTTTCATTTAACATATAATTTCCATTGCTAACAAGCCTTGACATAAAAACAGGTGATAATACAGAATAATAATAAGCAGCGCCAAAATTATCAGTAGTGAAAAAGTTAGGATTTTGTTGGTAACTCCAATTTTGTTGAAAAACACCATTCATATTATAATTCCTAAAAATATTATCTATTTTTAACATTTCACTTGTATTGCAACAATTTAAATCACCAGAAAGTCCATGTTTTAAAATTTGATCTTCGAATTGATTATTAAAGCCATGAAAACAATATCCTTTATCTATAAAATTCTTCTTTAATGTTATTAAGCATTTATCTTTCTTACCATTGTTTTTTGAAACTATATTTTTAAATAAAGCATTATCACATCTACACAATAAATCTTCAAAACTTAATGATACTTTGCATTTTTTTATAATTTCATCTAAATACTTATCTATAAATTTATAATCATAAATTTTATCTTGATTCATTATCAGAAAACAATATATTTTTTGTAAAAGTAAAGCTTGTAGAAATAATTGTGTATCTGCCCAAGCAGTAACACTAACACCTATTTTTCTTAAATCAAAACTAAAATTTCTATTCTGAATAATTTGTAAAATTTCTTGTATTTTCTCACTATTTAATAATTTTTCAAACTGTTTAACAAAAGTGACATCATTTTCTCGACAATTATAATATTTTTTCATATCATCTTGTATATCTATTTTTTTCAAATATTTATGTTTACTAATTACACTAATATATTTTTTTAACTCATTATCGCTTATTTGATATTTATGACATATACTATCAATTTTTTCTTGGGAAAGTTCGATAACATATTCATCCGTAATTATTTTTGAAATTAAATCATATAAATTCATAGTAAATCCCCATATTCAGTAAGATATAACTCTAATGCCTTTCTTTGGTAAGGTAATTTTAAGTAGTCTAATGCACTATTTATATCAATTAAAACTAATTCTGAACCTTTTTCTAAAGGCTCATCTATATCTTCTTCTATATCTACTAAAAAAATATGTGCTAGTGATTCCATATGCTTTTTATTTCTAGTAAACCAAAAACAGTCTATAGAGCAAAAATCTTTAATTGTTTTTAATTTACAACCACTTTCTTCTAAAAATTCCCTATATAAACATTCTTGAAATGTCTCACCAGTTTCTTTACCTCCACCTATTAATGACACTTCTCCATTTTTTTTAGTCAAATATAATTTTTTATCTTTAACATAAATGCCAAAACAAGTTTCACGGAAATCATATTTAATATTTTTATCTTTAATTCCTATTTGTACTTTTTTCATTAGTCCTCCCATACTTTCCAAGGTGCTTTATTAGCCTTAACTAATTTATTCAAATATTCTCTTTCACTTTGAAAATCCATACATTGCCAAAAGCCTAAATGCTTATATGCAGAAAGTTGTTTCTTTTCCACTAATTTTTCCAAAATTTCTTTTTCAAAGGATGCAGAATCAGGAGTCAAGTATTTTAATACTTCTTTATTAACAACCATAAATCCACCATTAATCCATTCATCCTCTTTTAAAAACTTTTCCCTAAAATATTTTACATTAGTATCCTCTAATTCAACAACACCAAATCGTTCTTCTCTTTTAACAACCGTAATAGTTGCAAGAGTCTTTTGTTTCTTATGAAATTCATATAAATCTTTAATATCTATATCAGATACTGCATCAGCATAAGTCAGAAAGAATGAATCGTCATCGTCATCCAAATATTTTTCAATTCGTTTTAATCTGCCCCCTGTTAAAGTATTCAAACCTGTATCTACCAAAGTAATATTCCAGTCCTCACTATTATTATTCAAGACCTTTAGTTCTTGATTCTTAAAATTAATACTAATATCTTTCTTCTGATTCATTAAATCTAAAAAATATTTTTTAAAATCCTCTTGTTTATATCCTAAACATAATATAAAATCTTTAACACCATAGTGATAATACATTTTCATAATATGCCAAACAATAGGCATTTCCCCGACAGTTACAAGTGGCTTAGGCGTAGTATCGCTCTCTAATTTTATCCTGCTACCCTTACCACCAGCAAAAATAACACACTTCATATAAAAAACCTCTTTACTTAAATTTTTAAAATTGTTGCATTATTTATAGATGTATTCCAATAATAATCATTTTCTTTCTTTGCAACTACAATTTTAATACCTAGTTTTTCAGTCAAAAATGAAATTTCATTAAAATTCAGTTCCAAATCCTTAATAACTACTGTTCTATTTATAAAATCAATTTTATCTATATCTATGTTTTTGCCAATCTTTTCTATTAAAGAAACAATATACTTTTTCTCTGGAAACTTAAAATTATCATATTTTTCTTTGCATCGATTTCGTTGAACTGTTGGGCAATTATTACAATTAATACATATATCAGTATTATAGAAAAATTTTCTATCAGGCTGTCCTAATGCATAGCCTAATGCACAACTTGTAGTTTGAAAAATAGGATAATCTTTGTTATTTGCTAAATCATTCCATAGATAATCGTATGCTTCTTTATTCCATACATTATCAGATTGCAATGCCTCTTTACGGTTATCCTTTAAAGCATCCCACTCTATATTATCTATAATATCATCTGTAGTTTTTAAACCTATTGCAACAGAAGCAATACAATATTTTTTTACAAAATTGTATATTTTTTTTACATCTTCCTTTTTAGAATTTTGCGGAATAAAAGGTCTCCAATAATGAATTATCTTCTTTCCTTTTTCTGATAATCTAATAAAATTGTTTTCAATTATCTTTTTATTTACTCCCAATTCGATATCTTTATCTAATCCTGAATAACTTAAGAAAAACAGAAAACTATGACCTTGTTTCTCATATTTATCAATAAAGTCAATAAAATCTTCTGGAATTTTACACTTTGTTATAAAAACTATAGGATTTTTTATTTCTCTTTCCATTAATATTTCTATCAATTGTTTTAAATATTCTATATTATCAACAGTAGAAAATGCATCAGTTTGAGAAAATAAACATAAAGGCATATCTTCAATATAAAATTTACTTGATAACAATAAATCAACTGCTTTTTCAGGACTTACTAACGTAATAGGCTGAATTCGATTCAATCCTCTTTCCTTTAAAAAACAATATTTACACTGTTTTGGACAACCTTGGATCGGATTTAATACTAGCCAAGTCGCATGAACATCTACGACTGGATAAAACTTTGGAGTCTTTCTTTTCTCATAATTATCTAGAAACTTTGAAGCATCTAAAATCATTTTTTTAAATTCATCAGACAATTTTAAATCTAAATCATAAGCAATAGAAAAAACAATTTCAAATAGTCTAGCTATATTAAAATATAAAAAATCTTCTTCTTTTGCATACCCATATCTTATTTTATAATGTCTATAATCTTTAATTTCTAATACTTTTTCAGATACTTGACCATAAACTGTATTAAAGCTTAATATTGCTTCTGCCACATTTTCAAATTTTATATAACTGTAATTATAATCATAATTTTGAAAATCTAAATCTAACTTCCAACATAAACTAATTAATTGTAAAACTACATCTGATAATTCATCGCCAAAATCATTAATATTTCTTCCATTCTCACCGTAATTTTTATGTTTTGAAATTAAATAACTAAAATGGCCTAATTGAACATTAAGCTCTGCTAATACAGTAATAGCATCCCACTCCTTATTTTCAGTAATTTTAAATCTTTCTTTTAATTTAATAGCATTATCATAATTATCCTTCAAAAATACTTTAATATCTTCCATTTTACCTCCACCTTTGTTCTCGCAATGTTAACTGCTTTTCATAAGATTCTTTTTCAGGGCTATTTAGTGCATTTACTTTATGTCTAATTACACTTAAATAATAATTAATTAAATTATTCTTTATAGTGTCATCTTGTACACCTAAAATTATATCTTTATAAAATTTATCACAATGTGCTAAAACATCATATGCTTTTTTTATTTGATTATCATAGTTATCATTTCTCATAATACTGTTTTGACTTTTATAATAATAATATCCAATATAAGGAATACTAGAAACATTTTTTGCTTTACTTAAAATTAAAGACGTAAGCGCAAAATCTTCTTGTAACATTCCAACAGGAAATTTAAAGTTATTTTTTCCCCAAAAGCTAAAATCATAAGCATATAGCCAAGATGGACTATATATTTCAAATTCTCTTGCAAACTTATTTAATGCTTCCATCCCATTAATATTATAAAACTCATCTGTAATATATTTTTCATAAACTTTGTTGTCATTATCAACCATAATACCTTGGTATCGAATCATATCATTTTCATTATCAATAATAGATAACTTTTCAAGTAAACTTTTTTCAACCCAATCATCAACATCAACAAAAATTATTGCATCACCACTAACTTTTGATAATCCATAATTCCTTACCTTACTTATATCTTTAAATGAAACTTCATAATATTTAATATTTGGAAAATTAAAGTCAGAACTAATAATATCTGCAGTATAATCTGTACTACTATCATTTATAAATATAATTTCATATTCTGAATATGTCTGTTGCCTAATTGAATTTAGACATCTAGAAACATATTCTTGACCATTATGTGATGGAACAATAATACTAAATTTTTTCATTTTTCCTCCTAATAAAGATAAAAAGACAAACGGATGAATGCTTGTCTTTAGTTAAATTATTATATTGCAGAATCAACCATCCGGTTTAACTGCCGATTATACTATCATACAATTAGCTAAATGTCAATTTATATATACATTTTGGTGTAGTAATGTTAATTTAAATTTGAGATATAACATTTAAATATTAAAATTATTTAATAAATTTTAAAAAGACTATAATCTAATTATGACTATAATCTTCTAAAATTTACTATTCAACTCTTTCTATAACTTTTTCAAGGAATATTTTGCTATCGAAAGCACCACGCTTTTCATTTT
>CALXQA010000093.1 GCA_944390335.1 uncultured Clostridia bacterium | reverse complement strand
AAACAAGTTGAGCAGATTTTAAAAAAGTATGGCCAGGAACAACTATTAGATGGATATAATAGGCTACCAGGCGAAAAAGAAAAACAAGATTTTTTAAACAGTATATTAACTGTTGACTTTGGACAAATTGAAAAGCTATTTAAATCATGTAATGAACAAAAAGACTTTTCAAAAACAAAAATTGAGCCAATTGACTTTGTTGATAAATCAAAATTATCAAAAGAAGAATATGAAAAATATGAAAAAATTGGCGAAGAAAAAATTAAATCAGGAAAATTAGCAGTAGTTACAATGGCAGGTGGTCAAGGAACAAGACTTGGACACACAGGACCAAAAGGAACATATGATTTAGGATTAGACACACATAAATCAATATTTGAAATACTTTGTGACACATTAAAAGAAGCTAGAGAAAAATACAAAGTAGATATTCCTTGGTATATAATGACAAGTGACGAAAATAATGAAGAAACAGTAAAATTCTTTAAAGAGCATAACTACTTTGGATATCCAGAAGGCTGTATAACTTTCTTTAAACAAGGTAAGCTTCCTATGCTAAGCACAGATGGAAAAATACTAATTGATGAAAAAGGAAAGATAAAAGAAGCCGCAGATGGACATGGAGGAATATTCCAATCAATGCTTAAAGATGGAATTATATATGACATGAAAGCAAGAGGTATTGAATGGGTATTTATTGGTGGAGTAGATAATGTTCTAGTTAAGATGTGTGATCCTGTATTAATTGGATTAGCAGAAAGTAAACATGTGTTAGCAGCAGGAAAAAGCTTAGTTAAAGCAGGCCCTAAAGAAAAAGTAGGAGTATTTTGCAAAAAGAATGGAAAACCAAGTGTTATAGAATATTCTGAAATTTCAGAAGAAATGGCAGCAGAAACTAATGAAAATGGAGAACTTAAATATGGAGAATCACATATTCTTTGTAACTTATTTAATATAAAAGCTATTGAACAAATAAGTAAGATGGAATTACCATACCATGTAGCATTTAAAAAAGCAAAATATTTAGACAAAAATGGTAATGTAGTATCACCAGATAGTCCTAATGCATATAAGTTTGAAGCATTTTTATTTGATGCATTTGAAAGCTTAGATGATATGGCAATTTTAAGAGTAAAAAGAGAAGAAGAATTTGCACCTGTAAAAAATGCAGAGGGTGTAGATAGCCCAGAAACTGCAAGAGAATTATATATTAATTTTCACAAAAAGAATAAATAATTATTTTTATGTAGGGGGATAAGAAGATAGGCAGGTAGCTTATTTTCTTATCTTGCTTTATACTAAAATTAAATAATAACTAAATCATAATTAAATAATGATTAAATAAATAGAAGATTTTAGTAAGATTTAAATAAAATTTAATGAAAATATGAAAGGATAAAAAACAATGGAAGAATATTTAAGAAAATATAACGAATGGGTAAATAACCCATACTTTGATGAAGAAACAAAAAAAGAACTAAAAAATATAGAAGGAAATGATAAAGAAATAGAAGATAGATTTTATCAAGACTTAGAATTCGGAACAGCAGGATTAAGAGGAGTTATTGGTGCAGGTACTAACAGAATGAATAAATATACAGTAGGAAAAGCAACACAAGGATTAGCTAATTATATAATAAAACAAGGTGTTCAAGATAAAGGTGTAGCTATTGCATATGACTCTAGACATATGTCTAAAGAATTTAGCGAAGAAACAGCTTTATGCCTAAATGCAAATGGAATTAAAACTTATGTATTCGATTCATTAAGACCAGTTCCAGAATTATCATATACAGTAAGAAAACTAAAAGCTACAGCAGGAATAATGATTACAGCAAGCCACAATCCACCAGAATATAACGGATATAAAGTATATTGGGATGATGGAGCACAAATAGTACCACCAGTAGATAGTGATATTATAAAAGAAGTTAATTTAGTAGAAGATTTTTCTAAGATTAAAAAAATGGATAAAGATGAAGCTATTTCAAAAGGACTATATATACAAATAGGAAAAGAAATAGATGATGCTTTTATAGATACATTAAAAAGCTTAGTACTTAATAAAGAAGTTATATCAAAAGTGCAAGATGATGTAAGAATTGTTTATACACCATTACATGGTGCTGGAAATATACCTGTTCAAAGAATATTAAAAGAATTAGGATTTACACATGTATATGTCGTACCAGAACAAGAAAAACCAGATGGTGATTTTCCAACAGTAAGTTATCCAAACCCAGAAGATAAAAATGCATTTAAATTAGCTTTAGAGTTAGCTAAAAAAGTTGATGCAGATGTAGTTTTAGCAACAGACCCAGATTCTGATAGGTTAGGCGTATATTCTAAAGGTGAAAATGGAGAATATGTATCATATACAGGTAACATGTCAGCATTACTTATTGCAGAATATGAGCTATCTCAAAAGAAAGAAAAAGGGTTATTACCTAATAATGGAGCAATAATTACAACTATAGTTTCATCTAATATGACAAAAGATATTGCTAAAGAATATGGATGTACACTTTTTGAAACTCTTACAGGATTTAAATGGATTGGTGAAAGAATTAGAAACTTTGAAAAGAATAATGATTATACTTATCTTTTTGGATTTGAAGAAAGTTATGGATGCTTAATTAGTCCTCATGCAAGAGATAAAGATGGTATATCAGCTGTTATGGCACTTTGTGAAGCTACAGCATATTACAAGAGTAAAGGTATATCTTTATGGGAGCAAATGCTTAATATATATAAGAAATATGGCTTCTATAAAGAAGGTCAAGTATCTATAGTACTTAAAGGTGCAGATGGTGCTATGGAAATAAAGAATATGATGGATAGAATGAGAAAAAATCCACCTAGTAAATTAGGTAACTATACTGTCCTAGAAGTAAGAGACTATAAAGAGCATACAATATTAAGAAATGATGGAACAAAAGGTAAAACAGATCTTCCTTCTTCAAATGTTCTATATTATGATTTAAACGATAATAGCTGGTGTTGTGTAAGACCTTCAGGAACAGAGCCTAAAATTAAATTCTATATGGGCGTAAAAGGAAAGTCAATGCTTGACGCAGAAGATAAATTAAATGAATTAACAGAAGCTATGAAAAAGTATGTGGAGTAATTATATGCAGAAAATTTTAAGTAAAATGAGAAAGGCAATTGAAGATTACAATATGATTAATGAAGGTGATAAAATAGCTGTAGCACTTTCTGGTGGTAAAGATTCTATAGCTTTACTATATGCTTTAAAAAATTTACAGCTATTTTATCCAAAAAAGTTTGAAATTATAGCTATTACAGTTAATCCAGGCTTTGATGGCTTTGATACTAAATTGCTAGAGAGAATAGCAAGTAAAGTAAATGTAGAATTAATCATTGTACGAAGTGATATTAAACAAATAGTATTTGATGTAAGAAAAGAAAAGAATCCTTGTTCACTTTGTGCTAATTTACGCAGAGGTATTTTGAACTCTACTGCTAAGGAAAATGGTTGTAATAAAATTGCTTTAGGACATAATGAAGATGATGTTTTAGAAACTTTTTTGTTAAATCTTCTTTATGCAGGTAATTTATCTACTTTTGCTCCAATAAGCTATATGGATAGGTCTGATATGACTTTAATAAGACCTTTAATATATACTCCAGAAAAGTATACTAAGAATTTTGTTAGAAAGAATAATATTGATATAATGCCAAAAGTTTGCCCTATGGATGGTAAGTCTAAAAGAGAGTATGCACTAGATTTATTAAAAGGTTTTGAAATCCAATATAAGCATTCAAGGGCTAATATTATAGGTGCTATTAAAAGGGCTAATATAAGCGGATGGAAAGATTTTAAATAAAATAGTAGCTATTATATCTTTTTTGTGATATAATAGCTAAAAATATGTTTCTGTAGCTCAGATGGATAGAGCAATCGCCTCCTAAGCGAGAGATCGGCAGTTCGAATCTGCCCAGGAACACCAAAATTTATATAAGTATTTTTTTAGAATTTAGTAATTGATTGTTACTAGGTTCTTTTTTTTTATTTTTGATTTAATAAAATTAATTCTAAATTAATTACAGATATTATGTAAAATACAACTAAAAAAATTATGATATTTAGTCTATAAATTCGCTAATTTTTGCTATTTTATTTACCATAATATAATTATGTATAGTAGAAAAATAAAATATTTTGGCGAAAATAAATAAAATTTTAAAAATAACGATATATCGCGTATATATTAGAATTTACTATGGTAATATATGGATACATGCTTGCAAGAGTATGATTTTAAAGGATTATATTAGATAGTTTGGGCCGCAACTAAGGCGTGAAAATTAGCTTTTGAAAAAATAAAAAATAGCTGGTTGCTAAATTGCAAGCTAAACATGCTAGATAAATTTTAATACTATTTAATATAATTCAGACATTATACAAAGCAAGGAGGGATATGTAGAGGGAGAGTAGAAAATGATTTTCAAAAATTTAATAATTACAAGGAAGAGAAATAAGTTCAGTAAAGAAAATTACAAAAAATTAATTTTTTACCTGGAAAAAAGTACCTTTTTCATTATAAAAGATTAAAACTAAAATATGTATTGAAATTACTTCTATTATAATTAAAATTTAAATAAAATAATATAAAAAAGTAGTTGATTTCATATAAAAATATGTTTTAATAAATGTAAAAAGTGCTACTTCGCAACTGTTGTTGAAATATAGGAAATTATGCAAAAAGACCAAAATGGTTGTCGAATTTCAAGCTTAAGATGGTGGAAAAATAGAAAATTGTGGACTATAATTTTCTGTATTATGCGAAGGGCATAAAAAATTATATAGGAGAGGATTCAAATGTATTTTAGTGAGAACTTAATTAAGTTAAGAAAAGGTAAAGGATGGTCGCAAGAAGATTTAGCGGACAAGTTGGACATTTCAAGACAAGCAGTTTCAAAATGGGAAGTAGGAACAAGTAAACCTGATATTGATAATCTGATGAAATTAAGTAAGTTATTTTCAAAGCCAATTGATGAACTAGTAAACAATAAAATAGTTCATACAGAAGCAATGTCTATTGTTGTTAAGAAGAGA
>CALXQA010000092.1 GCA_944390335.1 uncultured Clostridia bacterium | reverse complement strand
AGAATAATCTATATAGGTTATTCTTTATTTGTCTAAATACTTGAAAAAATATATTAAATGTAATAATATATAAATATAATATTTAATAAGGAATGAAGATATGCAAAAGATTAAATTAGAAAATGAAAAAGGTATAACTTTATTAATACTAGTAGTAACAATAGTAGTATTAATTTTAATTAGTGTACCAGTTGTAGTTAATACTACAGAATTAAGTGAGTTACAAGACTATACAGATTTTAAAGCAGATATTGATAAACTAAGAGAGTCAGTAGAAACTACATATACTGATACTGGTTTAGATATAACTCAAATAGGACCTAAATATACTGGAAGTTTAGACTTTTTAAATGGAAATCAAAATGGTGAAGCTGTTAAAAATCCAAATGATAATGCTAATTATTATGTAATAAATTTAAGAGAACTAAATAGCCATATTGGTGCACAGATTGATTTAATTAATGGAGATGGTAATAAATTAAATAATTTTGTTGCAGGAGTATCTACATCATATAATGGTAAAGATGCATATATAATTAATGAACAATCAAGAACAATTTATTATACAGATGGTGTTGAATATAAAGGAGAAAAGTATTATAGACTACCAGAAGATTATACAGAGCAATCAAGTTTGTATGTTGTGCAATATGATGTAAATGGAGGAAGCGGTGCACCTAATATGCAAACAGTACCTACAACAGGAAGTGAAAAAATACAAGTAGGGGCAGCACCTACTAGAGCAGGATATACTTTTAAAGGGTGGAAAGAATCAGAAACAGGCACAATATATCAACCAAATGCACAATTTACAGTTACAGGAAATGTAACATTTATAGCAGAATGGCAAAAAAATTAATATAAAAATAAATTCGTAAACTACTTGACAATATCTGTTATATTATTATATAATAAATATTGTCTTTTGATATGGCGAAGTAGCTCAGTTGGCTAGAGCATCCGGTTCATACCCGGCAGGTCAAGAGTTCGAATCTCCTCTTCGCCACCAAAAAAATAACAATGATTAAATATAGCGTATCTTGAGGTTTTCAGGATACGCTAAAATTTTTTATTAACACGTTAGTTTGGAATAAACTATTTACAGTTTTTGTTTTTTGAAATTTACATAAAAGTTAAACTTCTTTTTCTGTAAATATATTGAGTGGTGCTTAGAAAACTTTTGAAGCTCTAAGTCATTCATATAACCTAGAGTCATTATGTGATTCTAGGCATTTTTTTTGAGCTAAAACTATTGATAATTTTAAAAAAATTATGTAAAACAAAGACAATAAATTGATTGAGATTTGCATCAATTTTTAAAAGCGTGAAA
This sequence comes from uncultured Clostridia bacterium, assembly GCA_944390335.1. Lineage (GTDB taxonomy): Bacteria > Bacillota > Clostridia > TANB77 > CAG-508 > CAG-793. The sequence goes on along the minus strand of CALXQA010000092.1, from coordinate 3,761 downwards.
AAAGTTGTAAATATCTACGTTGTTGCACCAATTTTATAAAATAACGCCAAACTAGCGTATCTTGAGGCTTTCATGATACGCTAAAATTTTATTATTAATAAATAAGTATAGAATAAACTATTTAATTTATTGACAGTTTTTGGTTTAGAGATGTAAAAAATAAAAAATTAAAAAAATATAAAAAATCAATTGACTTTTGCAAACATTTGTTTTATCAATATGCTTTGATAAGAAAAATAGTATAAAGGGAGATGATATTATTGAACAATATAGATAAGAACAATAAATCATTTGAAGATATAAAACACATTGATGAAAATGGTGTTGAATTTTGGTATGCTAGGGAACTACAATTAGTTTTAAATTATACAGAATGGCGAAAGTTTGAAAATGTAATAAATAAGGCAAAAGAATCCTGCAAAAACAGTGATATTACTATTTCTGAACATTTTGTCGACATCGACAAGTTGTCAAAACGTGCTAATAATGCAAAAGTTATAATAAAAGATTATAAATTAACTCGTTATGCATGCTATTTAATTGCACAAAATGGAGATAGTAGAAAAAAAGTAATTGCTCTTGCTCAAACATATTTTGCAGTTCAAACTAGAAGGCAAGAAATTAGTGAAAAAGAATATAGTATGTTAACAGAAGATGAAAAGAGATTTTATCAAAGAAACTTAACAAGAAAAGGAAATTACTCACTTAATTAAACTGCAAAAAATGCAGGAGTCAAAAATTTTGATAAATTTTATAATAGTGGTTATAGAGGTTTGTACAATGGAGAAACTGCTGATGACATTGCCAAAAGAAAAGGATTGAGATATAGAGAAGATATTTTAGATAATATGGGAAGTGATGAACTTATAGCGAATTTATTTAGAATTTCTCAAACAGAGCAAAAATTAAAAAGAGATAATATAAAAACTGAAATAGATGCTAATAAAGCTCATTATGAAGTAGGTTCTAAAATAAGAAAAACAATAAAAGAACTTGGTGGTACTATGCCAGAAGATTTACCAACACCGAAAAAAGTTTAAAACAATTAGAAAAGGAAAATAAGAAGAGTTTAAAGCGAAAATAAATTAAATAATATTGCTATGCTAAAATTATAATGAAAAGATGGTATAAAAATAATGATAATTAAGAAAAAACTACAATAAAAAATGACTAAAACTAAGAATTTAATAAATATCAAGTTATCTATTAATTTAATATAACTTTAAATTAATAGATAACTCTAAAAAAGTATTTGCATAATAATAAAATCTAGATTAAATTTTAGATAAGTAATTTTACATCAAATATAAAACTAGTTAACAAAAATATAAATATATAAATTAATCTATTAAATAATATCATAAGCAATTTTACAAGCTAGTATTTTTCTAACTGCATTATTAATTAAATTAATTGGAATTATATTGTTATTAATAGCATTAATAACCTCATCTTTCTGTTTTTTAAAATCAGAAGAAATTATCATATCATTACCAGCAAGGACAGCTTGTATTGCAGCACTATTATCAGTTACATAGCTTTTTACTGCATCCATAGCTAAATCATCAGTAATTATAATCCCAGAAAAATTTAAATCATTCTTAAGTATATCATGGACATTTTTAGATAAAGAAGCAGGAAAATCCTTATCCATACACGATACAATATTATGACTTACTAAAATAGTAGGAGCATTATTTTTAATACCTTCTTCAAATGGTACAAAATCTCTATTTAGAAAATTAGAATACTCTCTTTTATCAAAAGATATACCAGTATGAGTATCAACATTATTACCATACCCAGGAAAATGCTTCATACAAGAAATAATATTATCTTCATTCATCATATTAATAATATTTCTAGTAAATTCAGTAGTTAAATTTAAATCAGTACTAAAACTTCTTTTATAAATAAAATCAGAAGAAGAAGATGGAAGGTCAACTACAGGAGTTAAATTCATATTAATACCAATACTTTTTAGAAGGACACTTTTTTCATGAGAATCAGCTAAAACGCCATCCATACCAGATGAAGAATATACATCTCTTGGAGATTTAAAAGGAGAAGATCTAAAAGATGTATAACTGCTAACTCTAACAACAGTACCACCTTCTTCATCGACACCAAATATTAAAGGTATATTAGAAGATTCTTGATATGAAGAAAGTTTTGATTTAATAGAATCTTTAGACTCATTTTTAAAATCTTTAGCAAACAATATATATCCACCAGGATTATCCTCTTTAATTTCATTAACTACATTATCACCAGGAAATCTAGCCAAAAACATTTGACCAACTTTTTCATCAATAGACATACTTTCTAAAATACTATCAGCTTCAGCATAATAATTAGAAAATAAATCATCAGTTATTTCAGCATGAATCTCGTTAATACTATTATCTACAATAGTATTATTTACACTAGTATTACTAATAATATTATTAGTAGCAATATTTAAGTCTTGTAATACATTATTATTTTTTGATATTTTGCTATTATTAAAAAATAAATTACTCATAAAAGCACAAAGAATTGCAAATATAATAATAAAAATAGATATTATACATATTTTAAATTTTCCCTTTTTCATATAATCCATAAAATCATCACCTCATTAGTAAATATTGTACTTTTAAAGAAGATGATTTTCAATACTAAATGTTTAGAAAAACTATAAGTCAAAATTAAATATAGGTAATTGTAAAATAACAAAAGTATATAAAGTAGCCAAAATCCCCTGCAAAACTTTCCCTATAATATATGGCTTTATAGATAATTTTTCTTTAGAAACTATACTTAGTATTTGAAACATAATAGAAAGTCCAGCAAAACCAAGTAAGAAAGCACATATTAATATATTTACAGATAATTCTTTAATATGAATATTGCTTACAACATTTAGCCCATTAGTAAGTTCTATAATTCCAGTAAGTATCCCAGTTAAAAAGTCAGAATTACTAAAAAAATGAGAAAAGATATTAGAGAATATGTAAATAACACCAGATTGCCTTAATATAGAGATTATGACAGAGAAAATAACTACAAAACCTCCAATCATAAATATAGTTTTTATACTACTTATAATGCTATTAGACAAAACCTCACCTAAAGATGAAAAAGTAACTTTTTTATTAGACATTTTCTTAAAATCTGAATTAGTCATTCTTTTCTCACTTTTTAAAAACTTGCCAAAAATAATACCGACTGAAACAGAAGCTAGAATATGTGTAAAAAGAAGTATAACGCCTATAGTAGAACTTCCAAACATTGAAATACCAACTGTTCCAATTATAAATAGAGGACCAGAATTATTTGTATATGCTAAAAGTATTTCAGCTTCTTTTTTAGTAAAAAGACCTTGAGAGTATAGATTACAAACAGTTTTAGCACCTATAGGATAACCGCTAATCATACCTAATACAAGAGGATAAGCAGCAGTTCCAGGCATATTAAAAATAGGCCACATAAGTTTATCAAGTTTTCTTCCTAAAAAAGTAACAACAGAAGTATAACTTAAAAGTTCAGTTGCAACTAAAAAAGGAAATAAAGATGGGACAACTGAATTAACCCATAAATTAAGGCCAGACTTAGTAGCAACTATATTACTATTTGAAAATATTAGTAATGCAAGTATAAATAATACAAATAAAATAGGTAAAATATTTCTCCTTAAGGAGATAAAATAACATTTAAAACTTCTCATACAAAAATGTATATTCATAAAAAAATATATTATGTATAGAAATTATAATTTT
>CALXQA010000091.1 GCA_944390335.1 uncultured Clostridia bacterium | reverse complement strand
CCTTTTTATCATTATAAATAGTATCATTTATATTTTTTATAGTCAAGAAAATTTAAAGAATCTTTTGCATTGTATACCATGCAAGTTCAGCACATTTTACTCTAGCTGGCATATTAGATATATTTTGAAGTGCTCTTGCATCTCCTAACTTTTCTAATTGTTCTTCTGTCACTTCTTCTCTTCTAATCATTTTTAAAAATATATCAATTATTTTCTTTGCTTCTTCCTTAGTTTTACCTTTTAATAAATCTATCATAATAGAAGTAGAAGCTTGAGATATAGCACAACCATGACCACTAAAAGCTAAATCTGATATTTTATCACCTTCATAAGTAATTTCTAAAGTAATATCATCACCACAGCTTGGATTGTGGCCATGTTCTGATTTATCTGGTTTATCTATTTTTCTTTTATTATGATTAGACATACTTTGTTCCATTATAATATCAGTATATATTGATTCTAAATCTTCCATTTTAAATCCTTTCATAAATTATTTTATCCACTTTGCAAACATATCTCTTGCCTTTAGTAATGCGTTTATTAATTTATCTACATCGTTTTTATCATTGTATATATAAAAACTTGCTCTTAGGGTAGAGTCTATTCCCATAAACCTTAGAAGTGGTTGTGCACAATGATTTCCAGACCTTACACATACATTTTGGCTATCTAATATACTTGCAACATCATGTGGATGTATTCCATTTATATTAAAAGATATTACACTTGCATGTTTTTCTATCTCTTTTGGTCCATATACACTTAAAAAATCTAGCATACTTAATCTTTCTAGAGCGTATTTAATAAGCTCTTTTTCATGTTTTTCTACATTATCCATTCCTATATTTTCTAAATAATCTATAGCTTTAGCTAATCCAACTGCTCCTCCTACATTTTGTGTACCCGCTTCAAATTTATTTGGAAGTTCTGCAAAACTAGTTTCTTGTTCATAAACATATTCTATCATATCCCCACCAAATAAAAATGGTGGCATTTTTTCTAATAACTCTTTTTTACCATATAACACGCCTATTCCTAGTGGTGCTAGCATTTTATGTCCTGAGAAAACTAAAAAATCTGCATCTAGATCTTTAACATCTACCTTCATGTGAGGTACACTTTGTGAAGCATCTACAATTACAATAGCACCTACGCTATGTGCTCTTTGTATAATCTCTTTTACTGGATTTATTGTTCCTAGAACATTAGATACATGAGTTATTCCAACTATCTTAGTACCAGGAACGATCTTACTCTTTATTTCATCTTCCTCTAATTCACCATTTTGGTTTGTATACATATATTCAAGTATTGCACCAGTTTTTTTAGATACATATTGCCATGGCACTAGATTAGAATGATGTTCCATTATAGAAAGAACAATTTTATCTTCTTTTTTTAAATTATTAAGTCCATAGCTATAAGCTATTAAGTTTAAACTTTCAGTAGCATTTCTTGTAAATATAATCTGCTCTTTATTTTCTGAATTTATAAACTTAGAAACTTTTTCTCTTGATTCATCATAAAGTCTAGTTGCCTCTATACTAAGGCTATATGCTCCTCTATGCGGGTTAGCATTTGAAGTTCTATAATACTCATTTACAGCTTCTAAAACAGCTTCTGGCTTTTGAGTAGTTGCTCCACTATCTAAATATGATATATCTTTATTATTTAGTATAGGGAAATCATCCTTTATTCTATTTTGTTCCATTAGTTCCTCCTTAGATTTTACTAATTTCATTATCAACAATATCTTTTAGTTCATCATCATCTATTTTCTCTAGTATTCCACTAAAATTAGCTTTTATAATTAATTTTTTTGCATCATTATAGTTTATTCCTTTTGTCATGATATAAAAAAGCTTTTTTTCATCTATTTTTCCACAAGATACTCCATGTTCTCCTTCTACATCTTCTTCATGGCATAAAAGCATTGGAAGAGATTTTGAAGTTGCATCTTTTGATAAAATCATACAATTTTCATTTTCTTTGCCAACTGATTTTTTTGAACCTTCTTTAAAATCTATAGTTCCTTTAAAATTCTTTTTTGAAAAGTTTGCTAATGCCCCTTGAACATTTATATATGCTTGTGATTTAATTCCATAAGTCTCTATAATATAGTTTATGTCAATTACGTCTTTTTCTTTACCTAAATATATAACATTTAATAAATTTTTTGAATTATCACCAATACATTTAGTATTATATTTAGAAATTTTAGTTTTACCACCAAAGTCTATTAAAATGTATTCTAAATTAGCATTTTCACTTAATTCATTTTGTATCTCAAAAATATTATCTGATAAATGATTTAGCATATTTGAGATTACTACTTTTGATTTTGCACCTTCTTTAAGTTTTACATCTAGTAATCCATTATGAAATGCTTTTATATCTTTTTCTTGCATATTATATAATATTTCAAAATTAGCAGATGAATTTTTTCCAATAACTATTTCTATATCTTCTACTAAATAGTCATTATCCTCATCAATATTAAATTCTAGTTTTATATTTTCATTTATTATTGTATTTTCTGGTATATTAACTTTTACTATATAATTTACATTTCTATTTAATCCAATAGAACTTTTTAGAAATGTACCTTTTTTATTTAATATTTCTTCCTTCACATTAAGCTTAATTTTGCTTATATCTTCTGTAATTACATTAAATCCATTAAATGTTTTTTTACTAGGTATATCTAATACTATTTCAATATTGTTTATTCCAAAATTATTTGATGTTCTTAAAGGAGTTTCATTCAAGACATATTTTTCCATTATCCAATACTCCCTTCTAATTCAAGATTTATTAAGTTGTTCATTTCTACTGCATATTCTAGTGGTAATTCTTTAGATATAGGTGTTGCAAATCCTCTTACAATCATAGCTTTTGCTTCTTCTTCTGTTATTCCTCTTGTCATTAAATAAAATATTGCCTCATCAGATATTTTTCCTATTTTAGCTTCATGTGCAAATTCTACATCACTATTTCTTATATCATTAACTGGTATAGTATCTGAACGTGATATACTATCTAGCATTAAAGATTCACAAGAGACTGTTACTTTTGATTTTTCTGCCATTTTCCCTACTAATATATTACTTCTAAAGGTACATATTCCTCCATCTTTTGATATTGATTTAGAATTTACAACTGCTGATGTATTTTTTGCATTTAATACTACTTTTAAGCCAGTATCTAAATTTTGACCTTTACCAGCAAAAGAAATTCCAGTAAATTCGCATTTAGCGTTTTCACCTTTTAATATACTCATTGGATATAGCATTGATATTTTTGAACCAAAAGAACCTGTTACCCATTCGATTTTTCCGTTTTCTTCTACAATTGCTTTTTTTGTATTTAAGTTCATCATATTTTTTGACCAATTTTCTATTGTTGAATATCTTAAGTATCCATTTTTCTTTACAAATAATTCTACACATCCTGCGTGCAAATTTATCTCATTATATTTTGGTGCAGAGCATCCTTCTATAAATTGCAAGCTTGCTCCTTCATCTACTATTATTAATGTATGCTCAAACTGTCCAGCCCCTTTTGCATTTAATCTAAAATATGACTGAAGTGGTATTTTTACGTCAATTCCTTTTGGCACATATACAAATGAGCCTCCTGAACATACTGCATAATGAAGTGCAATAAATTTATGATCTGTTATTGGTACACATTTAGTTAAGTATTCTTTTACTAATTCTGGATATTCTTTTACTCCTGCATCAAAATCAGTATATATGACTCCTTGTTTTACTAAATCTTCTTTTATACTATGGTAAACAATTTCAGAATCATACTGTGCTCCTACTCCTGCTAAAGACTCTTTTTCCGCTTCTGGTATTCCTAAAGCATCAAATGTGCTTTTTATATCTTCTGGAACATCTTCCCATGATTTATTCATATATGTTCTTGGTCTTACATATGTAGCAATTTTACTCATATCTAATTCACTCAAATCTGGGCCCCAAGTTGGCATAGGAAGCTCACCATATTTTTCTAATGCTTTTAGCCTTAATTCAAGCATCCATTTAGGTTCCTTTTTTTGTTTTGAAATTTCTAGTATTACATCTTTTGTTAGTCCTATTGTTTTATAGCTTGAATTGTCTTCATTTTTTATATTATATATATTATTATCAATATCTTTTAATTTTGTTTTCAAAATATATTCCTTTCTTGTATATCTGTATTAGTCTTTTTTATTATTTATTTAAGTTTATATATTTAGAATATCCTTCTTTTTCTATTTCCTTTATTAAACTTTCATCTCCGGTTTTTACTATTTTTCCTCCTACTAATACATGTACATAATCGACTTTTAAATTTTGTAAGATTTTACTAGAATGTGTTATAATTAATACTGCATTTTTTTCTGTTTTATACATTCTTATTCCATTTGATACTGTTTTTATTGCATCTACATCAAGTCCAGAATCTGTTTCATCAAGTATTGCTAATTTTGGTTTTAACATAAGCATTTGCAAAATCTCATTTTTCTTTTTTTCTCCTCCTGAAAATCCAACATTTAAGTCTCTTGTACTATATGTTTTATTCATATTTAATTTTTCCATATTTTCTTCTAATTCTTTTTTGAATGCAAATACTTTTATAGGTTCTTTTTCTTTACTACTTTTGGCTGCTTTTAGGAAGTTCATTACTGATATTCCTTCTACTTCTTCTGGTGTTTGAAATGACATAAATATTCCTTTTCTTGCTCTTTCATCTGTTTTTAAGTCATTTATATTTTCTCCTTCAAAGTCTATTTCCCCTTTTTTTATTGTATATTCTGGATTATTTAATATTATATTTGCAAGTGTTGACTTTCCAGCACCATTAGGCCCCATTATAACATGGATTTCTCCTTCATCTATTTTTAAGTTTAATCCTTTTAATATCTCTTTTTCTCCTGCATTTACATGTAAATCTTTTATATTTAATAGTTCCATTTATTTATATATGCCCATTTAGGGCGTGCCTCCTTTTAGTTTTTGTTAGATTAAGCTAACATTTATATGATATCATTTATTTTATTATAAGTCAATAAATAATTTCTAATTTTATACCATTTAAAATA
>CALXQA010000090.1 GCA_944390335.1 uncultured Clostridia bacterium | reverse complement strand
CAAAATATTCAAATGAATTTAAATTAAAAGTAGTTAAATACTGTGGAGAACAACACCTTGGATATGTAGATGCTGCAAAATATTTCAATATACCAAGTAAAACTACAGTTTTACAATGGGTTAGAAGATATAAGGAAAAAGGAATAGAAGGATTATTAAAGAATACTGCGAAAAGATAGGAAAGAAAATAATAAAACCGAAGATATATGTAGATATAGTAAAGATTGCATATGAAATGTGAAGAAGAAATATGTAAAGAGCCATATACGTTAATAGCACAAGTACTGTTCTGTGAGGGTTATAGGTAGAGATACCTATTTCTACTCGACATATGTCAAGTAAAAATTGCAAGTATTTAAATTATTAGCTTTCATAAACAATTAAAGTCTAAGATTATGTAGTATAGAGAATAACCTCAAGTTTATCTAATATATTGGAAAACTTGAGGTATTTTCTAATTGTATTTAATGTGATATAATATCTAAAAAATAGGAGAAGTAATGAAAGTAGCAATAAAACGTAGCAAAGAAGAACTAACAAACGAAGAAAAGAAAAATGAAGAATATAAGTTAGATAAAAATATTAAAGAGAAAATAATATATATTTTACAAAATAATTTCTTATTCATACTTGGAATAATAATGCTTGTATATAAATGTATATTATTAAATTGTATGATAGGCTTAGAAATAAAAAGTGAAATGGTTTGGTATGCAATTGTATTCTCTTTATTAATAATGAGCCCAGTTATAAATCATAAAGATAAATTCGGATATATATATTTGAATGTTATCTATACACTTGTAACATTAATAATATGTGCAGACTATTTGTACTATACATACTCAACTAACTTCTTATCATTTTATCAATTAGTAAACTTACAATATTCAAAAGAAATAACAAGTGGCTTAACATCTATTATAAATATAAAAGATATATGTATATTCTTTATAGATAATGTAGTAATAATAATTTTAAGTGTATTTGCATATAAAAAGTTAAGAAAAACAAGTTATAACAATAAAATATTTAAGACAATACTAATAGTAATGATTATTATATTAAATATATATGTTGTAAAAAATAAGATAAATGATATATATGCATCTAAAGGATATAATAAATCATTAATAGTGCAAGATGCATCAATATATTATTATCATTATGAAGATGCAAAAGACTATATATTAAGTCAAATAAAAAAAGAAGAAATAGATAAAGAAAGATTAGAAGAAATATATACGAATTTAATAGAAAGCAAAGAAGAAAATACAGAATATACAGGAATAGCTAAAGATAGTAATGTAATAATCCTTCAATTAGAAAGCCTAAATGAATATGTAATTAATAAAAAAATAAATGGAAAAGAAATCATGCCTAATCTAAATAAATTTTTTAATGAAAATATATATTGCACAGATATGTATAATCAAGGATTAGGAACAACTGCAGACTCAGAATTTGAAATGGAAAACTCACTATATCCATTAGAAAATGGATATGTATTTCAAAAATATTATGATAATAAATGGTTTGATATTTTTACAGAGCTAAGAAAAAATGGATACTATACATCATTTATGCATCCTAATACAAGTACGTTTTGGAACAGAGAAGAAGTATATAAAAAAGGATATAATATAGATGAATACAATGATATAAATAGCTTTCAAAATATAGAAAGAGCAGGAGAATTTTACTCAGATGAAGGATTTTTTAAAGAAGCTGTATATCTTATGAATAGCTATGAAAATAAATTTTGCACAAGCTTAGTAAGTGTGACTACACACATTCCATTTTACCTAGATGGGGTATCAAACTTAAATGAAAAATTAACAGTTACTCAAGATGATTTAACAATCTTTGAAAATGAAACATTTAAAAACTATTTAATATCATGTAACTTTGTAGATTATGCTTTTGGAGAATTTTTAGAAGAACTACAAAACGCTGGACTAATGGAAAACAGTATTTTAGTAGTATATGGAGACCATGGAGCAGGAATAGAAGCAAATACAGATTTGGAAAAATTATATAGTGAAAACAACCTAGAATATACACAAATAGAAGATAAAATAAAAGATGTACATATACCATTTGGAATAAAAGTGCCTAATATTAAAGATAATATAAATATACAAAGAAGTGTATCAAAAATAGATATAAAGCCAACTATATTAGACTTATTAGGTATAAAAGATAACTTTTCATTAGGAAAAAGTATATTTACAAATAAAGACTATTCATTTATAAAAGGACTAGGATTCATTACAAGTGAAAACTACTGCATAAATGAAAAAATATATAATAGGCAAACTCTTGAAGAAATAGAAGAAACACAAAAGCTTCTAAAACTTCAAAAACAAATGGAAGATGAAATATATCTATCAGATACAATTATAAAAAATGATTTATTAGATAAAATAAAAGAATAATTAAAAATAAGAAAATAAATGTAAGATCCCAGACTGTAATTTATATACAGTCTGGGATAAAAAATACTAATAAAGATTAGCAAGGCAAGAAGAAATAAAAGACCTGTACTGTTCATCTACAAAGTTTAATTGAACTTGGTCAAAGAAACGACCAGAGTACAATTTGTAAAACTCAATATATTTTCCTAAACGAATAACTTGATATGCCCAGAAATGAACACATTCCCAGTCAATTCTTGCATGAAGTATAATATCACCTTTATTGACCAAAGTAGAACTTTTAATGTGCCACATATTGTCAAGAATTTGAATTCTTTCATACCTAAATGGTTTACGAAGTACATAATCATAATCTTCATGCTTAACTAAATCTGTTCTTACAATTGGGTAATAATTTTTAAGAGATTGAACATTTATACCTTTAATTCGAGCTTGCAAGCACATTTCATTATCAGCACTATATAGTATAACGGAGTCTTTGTTCTTTTGACAAAACTCTAACAGATTATCATCTGGATTACTATGCTCTTGATTAATAGGAATCAAGATAAAATCAGAAGAGTTCCTCGCAGCAAAACTGAGAAGATATCTAGCATTACTACCAGATTCATTTTCAAGTTTGGTGAGTTTTTTGATTTCTCTTAAAGTTAAATCAGTCAAAATAATTTTCATACCCTCAAAGATTAAATTACAAAGAAGCAATTCGAATTTTTCTGATCCACAAACAGATGCATCAAAAACAATATATTTTTCTTTGCATTTTGTAAAATATGAACAAGTAGTTTTTGTATTTGGCTTTTGCTCTTGCAAAAATTGAAGAGGTGTAACATTTATCTCTGCACTTCTTAAAATTGTTCTTATTTGACAAATACTTTGATTAGATAACCGCATTAAATCTCTTACAGAATTACAATCCTTCCTCTTAGATAACTCACAAAGCCTTGTGTAAGCATCTTTTAATTCTTCTTTAGTTTTTCTTTTCATTTACTTTGCACTCCTTTATAACAGTATTTTTTATTTTAAAGATTTACATAATTATTATACCATAATTAAATAAAAAAGTAAAACAAAATTGAAAAAAACATAAAAACTAAGAAAAAATAAAGAAAAAAATAATTGACAAAAAAAATCCATAGATGTAGAATAAAATCAAAAAAATGAGAAAAAAATAAAAGATAGTGTAAAGTAATCTATGAAAAAAATATTAAAAATTAATTTAGTAATAATAATTATGCTGTGCGTATTTTTATGTCTATCAAAAGTAAAAGCAGAAGAACCACCAACATTTTTTACACCAATTTCTATAGAAATAACAAATGTAAGTTCAGACTCAATCAAAACAGGAGACACAATAAATATAACATTAAAATCTCAAAATGATACAAAACAACAATTAAACCAATTCCCAACATTAATAATTCAATTTGGAAATGGAGAAAAAATAGAATTAGAAACAACAACAGAAGAACTTAACACAGCAACATTAGAATATAGCTATAAAATAACAGATAATGATATAGGAGAATTAAAAATATTATCAGAAAAACAAGTAATATCAAATGGAACAACATCAATGGGAATTAATAATGTACCAGTCAATAGAAACATAATAGCAAATGAAGATAAAATACAAATAGAATGGACCGACTTTAGTAGAGCAACATTTGAATGGATAGACTATACAGAAAAATCACATGCAACACCAAGCTTAAAAATAAATAATGTAGAATTTAATGATGAATATTCATATTTTGTATATTTATCAAATGATAAAAATGCAATAACAGATGCAAGTAGCTTAACTGGATTAAGTGACTTTGAAGATTGGACATCATTTTCAAATGGAGTAGTTGGAATAAGAGCATTAGAAAATGTTATAGAAAAAAATGGGGACATATATATATGGATTGCAGAATATCAAGAAAATGAAGGAAAAGTTTTACTAACAGCAAAAGAAGTTGAAAGACTAGAACAATTACCTTTAGGAAAAAGAATAATAGGATATATACAAAATATAGATACAAAAGACAGTATATATGTAAATGAACCATTTAGTGTAGATACAAGAAGTATTAATTACAAGATAGGAGAAATAGCAGATAGAGAAATAATATCTAAAGTAATTAATAATGAAAACGGAGCATTACAAGAACTATTAAACTATGCTAAAAATAAACAAAGTCTAGATCAAGGAAATATAAAATTACAAGAAAATGAACAAAGCATTATAGACGGAATAAATCTAAAAGACAAAGCTTATTACTTTGTATACTATGAAGCAGAAGATGAAAATGGAACATATTATCCAATAGAAGATATAGCATTAGTGCAAGCAATAAAGTATAATGATGGATGGACATTAGTAAATTATACTGATGATAGATTTAGTTTTGAACAAGAAAATAACAATCAAAACAATAACCAAAATAATAATGATGATACAGTAGCAGGAGGCAAACTACCACAAACAGGAGAAACAATCAGCATATGTATAGCAGTAACAGCATTAATAATCTTGGCTATAGCAGTAGGATATGTTATAAAGAAAAATAGAGATATAAAATAATAAGTAATAATGTAAATAAAATAAAAATTAAGAAAATTAAAGCAAAGTAAATAAAACAAACCATAAATATAAGATAAAAATAATAAAAAAA
>CALXQA010000089.1 GCA_944390335.1 uncultured Clostridia bacterium | reverse complement strand
CAAATTCAAGTATTTATGAATGTCTAGTTTTTAATAGGTAGATAATTCAATCCTAGATTATTGTCGAATATTATCGACAAATATAAATAGCAAAATAAAAATAACAAGCTAACTAGCTTGCTATTTTTATTATTTTACTAAATTTTCGAATATGTCAGTTTAATCAAATCATTTGTACAATCGCGAAGATATTTACTTATTTTATTTCCTACAATATAGCATGTTCCTCTAATATTATCTTCACCCCATGAACAAATATCACTATTTTGATCATTGATTGTAAATTCACCTCTAAATTCATTTTCTTCAAAACAAAAAATTTTATTTTGCAATTTTATCAATATATCTTTATTAACATTATAATTTCCATGTTTACTATTAAGATATTCATTAAAATGAAATGATGCATCTTTTATTTCTTTCATAATATTTTGCCAATAGCAGAATATATCATCATATATTTTATTTCTCTCTTTATTATTAAAATCTGATAAAAAACCTATTTTTCTATATTTTAGCCAAAATATATCCATATCATATTTGGAAATATCAATGTATTGTTTTATTATAATATTAAAGTCCTCTGCTTGTTTTTTTGTGTACTTATCCAAAGATTCATTATACGTTTTATCTAATTCTTTTTCTGAAAATGGAATTTCTTCTTTTCCTGTGTATAACTTTTTATAATTAATTTTATATTTATCTTTAGTTGGATAATCTCTGTAATCCCAAAATTTTAAATTATATAAATAATTATCGTTAATTCTTTTTAATTCAAAAATCAATTCTTCTAACACATCTTGTTTTGCATAATGATATTCTGCAAGACTTGTTAAAACTAGCACAATTGTACCAGCTAATATATTTTGAATTATACCATTAATATATTCTGTAAGATCGTTTGATTTTATTATAAATTCCAATATAATACTCACTATTAAACAGACAATAGTTATAGCCAAGCTTATCCAAAATATATTTTTACTTAATCTCACGTTTATTATTCAGCTCCTTTGAACGCATATAAATTAAAAATTAAACTTTAAACTTTAAACAATTACTCCTATTGTTTACAAAAAAATTTTTAAAAAAAATTGTGGAATATAATGTTGAAACTTGTAAATTCTTTCATATCTATCTATTTCCCTTAGACCTATTATGATTTATACAAAGCATCTCACAATTATCTATAGTAGTAGCTCCACCACGACTCCATGCAGTAACATGGTCAGCATCCATTTCTTTTAGTTCATATATTTTAGTTTTATTGGCATTATTTCCCGTTGCACAATAAGGGCAGTTTGAAATTCCTTTACTTTTAGCATCATCAGTTTGAATCTTATATTTTTCTCTTTTAATAGCATCATCAAACACTCTAATATTTAGTAATTTTGTGTCAGTACAACCACCCAAAATATATTCACAAATTCCCTTTCTATCTGTAACCATAAAATCATTATATAATTCATTTAATTTTCGAGAAACCTCATCAGGATTATATGAATTATTGTGATATTCTTCATATAATCTTCCCCATTCTAATCCTCTCATTTCATTTTTAACATCTTTAAATACATTAGATACCCAATCTATTACACTATTGAAATAAATTTTTAATTCATCAATATTATTATCAAATCTATGAGCACTCATATAATTATCTATATTTCCCTTGCTTACCCATTCTAATGCAGTAGTTAAATAATCTTGCCTATTTACATCTCCCTTGATATATGCACTCCATTTTTGAATGTTAGCATTTCTAGGATTACTAAATTCTTCTCTGGCTTTAGTTACAAATGGTCCTGAGTAAATAGAATTTAATAATTCTTGATTATTTAAAGGAACACCAACAATATTTATTGTCTTAAACCATTCTTTTATCTCACTCTCTTCACCTTCACAAATATATATAGTTAATTGTGAGTTTAGTATTTTTTCTTGTAAGTCATATGCTAAACCATCAAAATATTGTTCCATTCCATTTTCATCTTTTATAGCAAATTTATTAGTAATATATCTTCCGAAACTTGTTATTCTCTGCTGTCCGTCTAAAACTTCATAAGTATCTTCTCCGGTCTTAACAAAATATATTAATCCTAAAGGATAACCTTTTAATAAAGACTCTATTACAGCAACATCTCTTTTCCCATCCGCATAGATATAGTTTCTTTGATATTCTGGTTGAATAGTTAATTTGCCACTCCAACCAAACAAACCTTTTCCTTCATATTCATTATATACAAACCCTTCTTTTATATCTCTAACTGTTAAATTTGTTTTTAAAAAGGTATTCATTCTTTACTCCCCCTTAATTTTTACAATTATTCTAAAAAATTTAGCTTCACCATTTACCATTGATAAGTATTTTTTTGCTTTCTTTGTTTCCTCATTATTCAACACACTATATCTACCTATACCGTCAATTATCTCAAATTGTTCTGGATTATATTTATAAAGGAAACTAATTGGCACTCCCATTTTCTCCTTATAGTCACTTGGAATTGAATCAGTATATGGAATATTAATAGCATCATAATTATCAAATTTTTGATATCCATCTTGAATTATACACTTATGTTTACTGTATCTCAAATTATCATTCATAGTCATTAATTGCAATTTATCATGTCTTCTACCATGATCTAAATTAGTAAACCAACAAGAATTTCCCAAGCGAGTATAATTACCATCATATCCTAATTTTTTAGCTTTTTCTTTATCCTTTTCTGCTATTTCTGTCCCCTCAGGTACCTCAAAAACCATATCTTCACTATTACATGTCGCTCCAAGCCATACCTTGTTTTCTTTTATTAAAGGAAAGATTTCTTTATAAGTAATTGCATTTTGACTTCCAATAACTAAAAATTGCTTATTATCTTCAATAATCCATGAAACAAACTCTCTAAACAAGCTAAATGGTGGATTTGTTATTATTATATCCGCCTCTTTTTTTAATTTTTCTACTTCCTCACTTCTAAAATCCCCATCACCATTCAAGTAGTCCCATTTCAAATCTTGTATATCAACTCTACCAGAGTTATTCTTATCTTTATCTAAAATAAAAATTTTTCCATTTCTTTTACTTTTAATCTTATCATATTTTGGTGATTCCATTTCAAAAAATGATAGTTGTCCATATTCTTGATGATATTTGTTTTTCTTACTCTCAATAGAATAACTTGTACTTATTAATTTTTTTATCCCTAACCTTTCAAAGTTTTGAGCAAAAAATTTTGTAAAGTTACTCCACTCTGGGTCATCACATGGTAATAGAATAATTTTATCTTTAAAAACATCTGGATTATATTCTAAATATGCATTAACTTCTTTTTGTATATATGCATATTGTGTATAATATTCATCAAATTCAACTTTATCTGCTTTTCTTAAACTTTTATTATTTGCCATTTCAACACCTATTTTTTTCTTATCAAAATTCTAGCATATACTTTTTTACCATTTATATATGGATATCCAAAATTATCTTCTGTTACTTTAGTAGTACTCATTATTCCTAAAATCTGAAATTGATCCGGATTAAACTTATCTAAGAAAGTAATTGGTACTCCCATAATTCCTTTATAATCAGATGGAATTGCATCAGAAAAAGGTACCTCTATTGCATCAAAATTATCATATTTTACATATCCATTTTCTCTTACCTGTTTATGTTTACTATATTTTATATTATCTTCCATGGTCATAAGTTGTAGTGGTTGATGTCTTTTGCCATGTTCGATATTTGTTAACCATAAGCAACTATTTGTTGCAACAATTCTATTTCCATCACTATCAATTTTTGCCTCTGTTCCATATAAATTATATTCCTTTGGAACTATAAATCCAGAAATCCATCTTCCCATTCCATTTCCTAGCCAAATCTCATTATTTTTTATTTTAGAAAATATTTCTTGATATGATATACAATTAATATTACCTATTATTAAAAATTTTTTTCTAGATTCATAAATCCAAGAAAAAAACTCTCTAAATAAACTAAATGGCGGATTTGTTATTATTATATCTGCTTCATCACGAAGTTTAATTACTTCTTTACTTCTAAAATCTCCATCCCCATCAAGATAATCCCATTCTAAATCATCAATGTCAATCTTTCCTGATTTATTTTTATCTCTATCTAAAGTAAATATTTTTCCATGTGATTTTGTCTTTTTTTCATCATATTTTGGACTATTCATTTCAAAAAGAGATAATTGTTCAAATTTTACCTTTTTACTATTTGAAGCATAACTAGTACTAATTAGTTTTTTGATTCCATATCTATTAAAATTTTGAGCAAAAAACTTTGTAAAATTACTCCATTCGGGATCATCACAAGGTAATAAAATTGTTTTACCTCTAAAAACATCCGGATTATATTCTACATATGCATTTACTTCTTTTTGTATATCAGAAAATAATGTATAAAACTCATCGTTTTTAGATGCTTTTGCTTTTACCATAACTTCTCTATTAGGCATATTTCCTCCTCTGCATATTATGTTCATCTATTAATTGTACTTTTTACAAAATACTAAAACCTTATCTAAATAATTAAAATTACTAATATATTTTATATCACAAAATACAATTTAACTCAATAAATACAGTAAAAATTGTCAACTAATTTCGAAATTATTTTCCAATAAATTACTAATTGTTTTTCATTTTTCAATATCAATACCTAATTCTTCATTTAGTATCATTTGCATTTTCTCATTCTTATCTAATAATTTTTTAATGACATCATAACACGCATTTAGTTCAATATCCTTGCCTCTTAATTTAGCCTCTAAATCTTTTAATTCTTGTTCATTTGTTAAAAATTGTTGCTCTAAATCATAATAATATTCTCTAACATTTTTTACTTTAGATAACTCAATTAATAAATTATTATTTTGTCTTACTAATTTTTCATTATATTTAATCATAGGAAGAATTAATTTTTTTTCTACATTATTCTTTGTAAAATCTTCATATTTGTAAAAATCTAAAACATCTGAATAATTTATCGTTTCATTTTTAACTTGTCTTAAATCGGATTTTAGAGTTTTTGTATCATAAAAATTTGTAAGATTTTTCATATTATCTGTATCTAAATGTTTTCTATCAGTATTTTCTTTTCCTCTTTCTAAATCAAATCCTTTATTAGTTATATATTTATGAAATTCATCTTGTAACTT
>CALXQA010000088.1 GCA_944390335.1 uncultured Clostridia bacterium | reverse complement strand
TTAAATAAATTATGTCAATTTTAACAATTGAATTAATGTTTATATGTAATATAAAATAAAATTGTCATAAAAACAAAAGGTAAATAAAAATGACATGTCTAATCTTTTGTATATTCTTTATCTTATCAAATGATTTATTCATAATTAATTTAAATAATACAATATTTAAATTATATACTAAAAACAGAAAATGATTGGGAAATAAATAATTGTGAAGATTTTATCGTGAAAAAACTTAAAAGTATATAAAAGAAATGATTAACATAAATTAAAAGAAAATATGTACAAAAATGATTACTACTTTTAAGATTTTAGCTTAAAAGCTAATTAAAATAATCTGATTTACTAAAAGACAATAATTGATAAAATATGACCATTAAAGCATAGTAGACATAAAGCAATACAACTAAAAAACGTGATAATATAAAATTTAAAAATTGAAATTAAGATTTTAAATGAAAAAATAAAAATAGAAAAGAAAAAACGAACAAAAGCACAAACAAAAATGAAAGCTAATAAAATTAAAAAAATAAAATCAAATAATATAAAAATAATAATTGATTTAAAAGTATCTTGTGATATAATAATAAAAATAAAAAATAATAGGAGGAAAAAATTGAAAATAAAAAATATAAAAATAAATGCATATGGAAATTTAATAGATAAAAATATTAATTTAAAGAAATTAAATATAATATATGGAGAAAATGAAAGTGGAAAATCAACACTATTAAATTTTATACAAAATATTTTATATGGAATTTCAAAAAATAAAAATGGAAAAAATATTTCAGATTATGATAAATATAATCCATGGAATTATAATAGTACATTTTCAGGAAGAATAAATTATGAATTAGATAATAAAAAAACATTTGAAGTATATAGAGACTTTAATAAAAAAAATCCAGAAATATATAATGAATTAAAAGAAGAAATATCTGATAAATTCAAAATAGACAAAAAATTAGGAAATCAATTTTTTTTAGAACAAACCAATATAGATGAAAATACATTTATGAAAACAGTACTTACTAAGCAAAGAGAAGTATACATAGATGAAAATAATCAATTAACTTTACTACAAAAAGTAGCTAACCTTTCAGATAGTGGAATGGAAGATGTGTCATATAAAAAAGCACTTTCTAAATTAAATAATATGTTATTAAATGAGGTTGGAACTAGTAATAGTAAAGGAAGACCTATTAATATTACATTAGATTATATAAATAAATATAATGAAGAATTAAAAGATATAAATAATTTAAAAGAAAATAGATTTAAAATAGAAGAAGAATATAATAATATAAAAAAAGAATTAGATGAAGAAAATAAAAAAAATAAATTAATAATTAAAATAAAAAATTTATTAGACAAAAATAAATTAGAAAAAGAAAAAATAAAAATAAAAAATAATTATTTAAAAGAAAATAATGAAAAAATAGAAAAAATAAAAATATCAAAAAATAATTTAATAGAAAAATTAGATAAAAATAATATTGAAAATAAATATGATGAAAATATAAAAAATAAATCTAAAAAAATTAATAAAAACAAAATTATAAATTTAATTATTTTTTTATTATTAATAATATTAAATATTTTTAATTTTATTTATATAAATAATAAAATAATAAATATAATAATATTTTCTTTAATTCCTATTTATTTAATTTATTATATTATAAAAATAAAAAAGAATAAAAAACAAGATGAATTTAATAAAATTAAATTAAATGAAATTAATGAAAAAAATACAGAAATTAATAATCAAATAGATATTTTAAATGGACAAATAGATTTATTAGAAAAAAATAATGGTGATTTAAATACTGAAATTAATAATATAAATAGTGAAATATTAAATTATGAATTATTAAATAAAAAAGAAATAGAAAATGAATTTATTAATGACTTTTCTAAAGAATATATTTCAGATTTATTTAATAATAATTTAGAGTTAATTCTAAATAATAGTAATGCTAAAATTAATGAATTAAGTATAAAATTACATAAAAATGAACTTGATAGAGAAAATATAGAACCTGAATTAGAAAGATTAATTAATATAGAAGAAAATTTATCTATAAAAGAAGAAGAATTTAATAAATTACAGAAAAAAACAGAAGAATTCAATTTAGCAAAAGATATTTTACAAGAGGCATATGATGAAATGAAAAATAATATTTCACCACAGTTTATTAATAATTTTTCAAAGGATTTTGAAAAGTTTAGTAATGGAAAATATAAAAATATAATGATTAATGATAAAATTATGGTTGAATTAGAAAATGGTAGATATGTACCAGCAGAAAGCTTAAGTATAGGTACAATTGAACAAATATATTTATCATTAAGATTAGCTATTAATAATGAGCTTTCAAAAGAAAAATTACCTATAATGCTTGATGAAGCTTTTGCATATTATGATAATAAAAGATTAAAATCTGCTTTAGAATTTTTAAATAATGTAGATAATCAGGTAATTATATTTACTTGCTCTAATAGAGAAAGAGATTTATTAGAACAAATGTGTATAGAATATAATTATGTACAATTATAAATATAAAATAAGGTTAGAAGTAAAATTCTAAACCTTATTTTTCTTAATTTCTTCAAGCTTATTTTCTTCATTTATATTTAAAGGATTGACATGTATTATAGCTAAATAAACAAAATCTAATTTATCTAAGTCATCTTCTAATTTATCAGCAATATCATGACTTTCAAATGTTGACATGTTTCCATCTACAAATATTGTAATTGATACTAAATATTTATAGCCAACTGGTGTAGTATTTAAATGATTATATTTTTTTATTTCAGGATATTTTTTTAGTACATCTAATATTTTATTTCTATCTTCTTCATTTAATGATTTATCCATTAAAACATTAAAGCTTTCAATAAATATTTTAAGACCTGTATAAAATATCCATATAGATATACCAATACCTACTACACTATCAAACCAATAAATATTTACTAAACTTAAAAGTATAGATATTAAAGTAAATGTAGTTATAATGCAATCGTTTCTGTGATCTTTCTTATTGGCATCTAATAGTAAGTTATTATCTCCTTTTGATAATTTATTTGTATATAAATATAGTGAAAGTTTAGTAATTATAGTTATAATACATACAATAACTAGCATCCAAGAAAACTCAAATGTACTCATATTTACTAAAGAAATAATAGAATCATATAACAGTTTTAATGCAACAGCCATCATAGAAATGCTAATAAACATTGAGAATATGTATTCTGCTTTTCCATGTCCTAAATTATGAGTATCATCTTTAGGTTCACTAGCTATTTTATTGCCAATATAAGTCATCAAAGATGCAAATATATCTCCAGCACTATTTGCAGCATCTGCTATCATAGATTGACTTTTTGTCATAAGTCCTATAATTCCCTTTATAATTAGTAAAAATATATTTCCAATAATACCTAAAATTCCGGCAATTCTACTTTTTTCATAGCGGTCCATAAATTTAATTCCTCCACGCATATATTTTATATTTATTAAAAATATTTAGCTTTTTTATTATATAATATATTGTAAAAAGTGTCCATATATTTAAAATTTTAACTCATTCATATAATATTTGGATATAAGTGCCAAAACTTATCTTGAAACATAAAGATATTTGTAGTATAATTATTAAAGCATTTTAAAGGAGAGATTTTATGTTTGAAAATTTAAATGATGTAGAAAAAAGATATGAAGAACTTACTAAACTTATAAGTGACCCAGATGTAATTAGTAATCAAAACACTTGGCGTAAATATATGAAAGAGCATTCAGACTTAGAGCCTATTGTAATGAAATATAGAGAATATAAAAAAGTGGAAAGTGATTTAGAAACTGCTAAAGAAATGATGAATGATAAGGATTTAAAAGATTTAGCAGAAGAGGAAATGCTTAAAGCTAAAGAAAAATTGCCAAAGCTTGAAGAAGAATTAAAGATATTATTAATTCCTAAAGACCCAGATGATGATAAAAATATTATATGTGAAATAAGAGCAGGAGCAGGTGGAGAAGAAGCTGCACTTTTTGCAGGTACTTTGTTTAGAATGTATTCTATGTATGCAGACAGAAAGCATTGGAAATTAGAAATACTTAATGAAAACGAGACTGGACTTGGTGGATACAAGGAAATTACGTTTATGATTAAAGGTGAGGGTGCGTATAGCAGGCTTAAGTTTGAAAGTGGAGTGCATAGAGTTCAAAGAGTTCCAGAGACAGAAGCTAGTGGTAGAATTCACACATCAACAGCTACAGTTGCAGTTTTACCAGAGGTAGAAGATGTAGAAGTAGATATAAATCCAGCAGATATTAGAATGGAAGTATTTAGAGCATCTGGAGCAGGTGGACAGCATGTAAATAAAACTTCTTCTGCTGTAAGATTAATTCACATTCCTACAGGAATGGTAGCTGAATGTCAAACGGAAAGGTCACAAGTACAAAATAGAGAAAATGCAATGAAAATGCTTCGCTCAAGATTATATGAACAAGAAAAAAGACAAAGAGATAGTGAACTTGAAAATGAAAGAAGAAGTCAAATAGGTAATGCAGATAGAAGTGAAAAAATAAGAACATACAATTATCCACAAGGTCGTATTACAGACCATAGAATAGGAATGAGCATTTATCAAATGGATAACTTTTTAAATGGTGATTTAGATGAAATGATAGATAACTTAATAGCAGCAGATACAGCAGAGAAATTGAAAGGAAATGAAGAATAATCATAAAACTTCTTTTTAGATAATAAAATATCTAAAAAGGAGTTTTATTATGCTTGAGATATCTTTATTAGGTTTATTTTTTGGAACTATTGGGACTACAATTGGAGGAATTATAGGGATTTTTTCTAAAAGAAATTCCAATAAATTTCTTAGCTTTATATTAGCTTTTGCATCTGGACTTATGCTTGCAGTAATATGTTTTGATTTGATACCAGAAGCTATGGAAATATCATCTATATATACTACAATTCTTGGAATTATATTAGGAATTATTATAATGATTATTTGTGATAATCTGGTACAAAAGAAATTTAATTCAGCAAATATAACATCAAAAAAAGTAGGACTTTTGAAAACAGGAATAGTAGTAAGTATTGGCTTAGCACTTCATAATATACCAGAAGGATTAGCAATTGGATCTGGTTTTGATGAGTCTACGGCTTTAGGACTTTCACTTGCAATAGCAATATGCCTTCATGATATACCAGAAGG
>CALXQA010000087.1 GCA_944390335.1 uncultured Clostridia bacterium | reverse complement strand
TGGGCAGAAAGTAAAGGAATAGTAAATGGATATGAAGATGGAAAATTTAGACCAAATAATAATATAACAAGAGAACAATTAGCAACAATACTTATGAATTATGCTAAATTTAAAGGAAAAAATACAAGTGAAAGAACAGATTTAAGTAAGTTTGTAGATAATAAAGGAATATCAAGTTATGCAAAAGACGCTATATCTTGGGCAGTAGCTAAAAAAGTAATAAGCGGAAAAGTAAATGGAACAAGAATAGATCCATCAGGAACAGCAATAAGAGCAGAAGCAGCAGCTATGATACAAAATTATTGTAATTATATAGGTAGGTAAGATATATACATAAATATTAATAAAAGATAAAAAAGTAAAAATGTAAAATAGGAGGAAAAGTATGAAAGTAGCAGTAGCAGGAACAGGTTATGTAGGTTTAGTAGCAGGAGTATGTTTTGCAGAAAAAGGGCATAATGTAATATGTGTAGATGTAGATGAAGAAAAAATTAACAAAATGAAAAAAGGAATATGCCCTATATATGAACAAGGTCTGGAAGAACTAATGAAGAAAAATTATGAAGCAGGAAGAGTAAATTACACAACAGACTATAAAATAGCATATAAAGATGCAGACTTTATATTCATAGGAGTAGGCACACCAGAAAGACCGGATGGATCTGCAAATTTAGACTATGTATATAATGTAGCAAAACAAATTGCAGACACTGTAGAAAAAGATTGTATTGTAGTACTAAAATCTACAGTACCAATAGGAACAAATGATGAAATTGAAAAATATATTAGAGAAAATCTAAAAAATAAAGTAAAAATAGATGTAGCAAGTAATCCAGAATTTTTAGCACAAGGAAGAGCAGTAAAAGATACATTAGAGCCATCAAGAATAGTAATAGGGACTGAAAATGAAGAGACAAAAAAGAAAATGCTAGAATTATATAAAGACTTTGATGCACCAAAACTTACAACAGATAGAAGAAGTGCAGAGATGGTAAAATATGCATCAAATGATTTCTTAGCATTAAAAATTAGTTATATAAATGATATAGCAAACCTTTGTGAAGTAGTAGGTGCAAATGTAGAAGATGTAGCAAAAGGAATGAGTTTTGATAGTAGAATAGGAGATAAGTTTTTACATGCTGGATGTGGATATGGAGGAAGCTGTTTCCCAAAAGATACAAAAGCACTTCATTATTTAGCATCACAAGGAGGATATGAACTAAAAACAGTAAAAGCAGCAATTGAAGTAAATAAAAATCAAAAATTAGTATTAATAAAAAAGGCAAGAAAAAAGTTTGAAACATTTAAAAACTTAAAAGTAGCTGTACTTGGACTAGCATTTAAAGCAGGTACAGATGATTTAAGAGAAGCACCATCATTAGATAACATATCAGTATTGTTAGATGAAGGAGCACTAATAAGAGCATATGATCCAATAGCAGTAAATAATTATAAAAAAATATATCCTAATCAAATAGAATATATGGAAACTCCTCAAGAAGCTTTAAAAGATGCAGACCTTTGCTTTATATTCACAGAATGGGAACAAATAAAAAATGTAAAGCCAGAAGAGTTTAAGCAATTAATGAAAAATGCAGTTATATATGATGGAAGAAATATATATTCATTAGAAGAAATGAAAAATGCAAATGTAGAATATTATTCAATAGGTAGACCAGAAATAAAATAAATTTAGGGGGAATAGCATAATGAAAATAGGAATAGTAGGATTGCCTAATGTTGGGAAAAGCACACTTTTTAATAGTATAACAAATGCAGGTGCTGAATGTGCTAATTATCCATTTTGCACAATAGAGCCAAATGTTGGAGTGGTACCAGTCCCAGATAATAGATTAGATGTACTTACGAAAATGTATGAAGCTGATAAAACTACTCATGCAATAATAGAGTTTGTAGATATTGCAGGATTAGTAAAAGGAGCAAGTAAAGGTGAAGGACTAGGAAATAAATTTTTATCGCATATAAGAGAAACGGATTCAATATTAGAAGTTGTAAGATGTTTTGATGATTCAAATATAGTACATGTAGATGGAAATGTAGACCCAATAAGAGATATAGAAACGATTAACTTAGAACTAATACTTGCAGATATGGAAACAGTAAATAAAAGAATAGATAGAGCATCAAAACTTGCAAAAGGTGATAAAAAATATATTCAAGAAGTAGAGGTATTTAAAAAAATACAAGAAACATTAGAAAGCGGAAAGCCAGCAAGAATAGTAGAATTAACAGACGAAGAAAAAAATATTATAAAAGATGCATTTTTGCTTACAATGAAACCAATATTATATGTTGCAAATATATCAGAAAGTGATATAGGAAAAGAAAACGAATATGTAAAAATAGTAAAAGAATATGCAGAAAAAGAAAATGCAGAAGTTATTACTTTATGTGTAAAAATAGAGGAAGAACTTTCAGCTTTAATAGGCACAGAAAAAAAAGAGATGCTAGAAATGTATGGCTTAGAAGAATCTGGGCTAGATAAGGTAATTAAAAAAAGCTATGATTTATTAGGCTTAATGTCATTTTTAACTGCTGGAAAAAAAGAAGTAAGAGCATGGACAATAAAAAAAGGAACAAAAGCACCAGGAGCTGCTGGTAAGATACATACTGATTTTGAAAGAGGATTTATAAAAGCAGAAATAGTATCATATGATGACTTAATAAGATTAGGTTCATATCAAAAAGCAAAAGAAGCAGGTTTAGTAAGGCTTGAGGGGAAAGATTATATAATGCAAGATGGAGATATAGTTGAATTTAAATTTAATGTATAAAATTTTACAAAAAAACAAAAAATATATTACAAAAATGAAATATAAAAAGAAAATGTAAAAAAATGTTGACGAAGCGAAAAAAAAAGTATAAAATATTAATAAGTTTGAAAATGTAATAATTTTCTTGCTATAATTTGTTGAAAAAAACAAATAATAAAAGTAGAGTCTAAAGAAGAAAGGGAGAGTACTATGAAAAATTCAATGAAATATGTAACAATTTCATTAGTTATGATCTTTGCAGTTTTATTTTTTACAATGGCTAGAAGTTTTGCATCAGGAATACAAATACTACCTAATGGAAATGGAGTATCAAATAGAGCAGAAAATACAAATACTAGAGGTAACACAGCTACAAACACTAATAGAAATAATCAAGCTGTAAATAACCCTGAAGCAAAAGAAAATATTGTACAAGTAAATCAAATAAATGATGCAGAAAAAGATATACCAAAAACAGGTGAGACAGATATTTATATAGTAGCAGGAATTGCTGTTATAGCTGTAGCTGTAGGTACTTTTGCATTTATCAAATCAAGAAAATATAATGTATAAAAATAATATAAAAAATAAAGTTGCAACTAAAAGAGCGTCGGATTTAATCTGATAGCTCTTTAATTTTATTTAGGTAATTTTTGCAAGTAATATGTAAAAAACAAGAAAATAATTTATTAAAATAGTTTTTGAATGGTTTTAAAGTTACAAAAAAATATGTAAATATGTTTACAAAAAAAGTAGAAAATGATAAAATAGTAAAGAATGTTTTTAGAGGTGAAAAAAATGAGTGAAAATAACTATGGAAAAAGAATGGAAAAAAATAATAAAAGCAAAAAGGGAACTAATAAAAAGAAAAGAAAAGGATTAAAAATATTTTTAATTGTACTAGTAATAATTGTAGTAATAATTGCTGCTATTTTAGCTGCAGGATACACATATATTTATAGTAAATTAGAAAGTATGAACCAAGAAGAAATTGATTTAAATAATGTAAATATAGATGAAGCAGTTGCAGATGAATTAAGTAATTACAGAAATATTGCTTTATTCGGAATAGATTCAAGAGCAGATGATTATGGAAGAGGAAATAGAAGTGACTGTATTATTATAGCTTCTATAAATAAGAAAACAAATGATGTAAAATTACTTTCAGTATATAGAGATACTTATTTAAAGCTTACTGGAAGAAACTTAGATAAAGTAACACATGCATATTCATATGGTGGAGCAGAGCTTGCAGTAAGTACATTAAATGCCAACTTGGATTTGAATATACAAGAATATGTTACAGTAAACTTTGATGCAGTTGTAGATGCTGTAGATGCTTTAGGTGGTGTAAGAATTGAAGTTGATAGTGCAGAAGTTAAATATATAAATGATTATATAGATGAGAACAATAGAGTGACAGGACATAGTTCAAGTCATATAAATACTGCAGGAACATATAATTTAGATGGTGTTCAAGCATTAGCATATTCAAGAATACGTTATACAGTAGGTGGAGACTATAAAAGAACTGAAAGAATGAGAGAAGTATTAGAAGCAATGCTAAATAAAGCTAAAACTTTAAGTATATCTGAACTAATAAATGTAGCAAATATAATGCTACCAAAGATTTCAACTAATATAAGTAGTACAGACATTATAGGTTTAGCACCTACTTTACTAAAAATGAATATTGGAGAAAGCATAGGATGGCCAGAAAAAACTGAAGGAGATATGATTGGTGGAGTTTATTATGGTGTGCCTGTTAATTTAGAAGAAAATGTGAAAGAATTACATAAAGAACTATTTGAACAAACAGATTATGAACCATCAGATACAGTAAAACAAATAAGTAATGAAATAATAAACAAAACAGGTATTAAATAGTAAAAAAGTAAAGAACAATAAATATAAAAATAAAAGCGAAACTATTAATTAGGGGGGATAATAGTGGCAAGTGATAATGAAGCAATATTATTAAAAGACGAAGAAGAAGAACAAGTTAAACCAATTATATTTGTTTCAAAAAAACAAAATATTGCTTTTAGATTTATAAAAAGAACTATAGATATATTAGCAGGAATAGTAGGAATAATCCTTTTAATTCCTATCACTTTGGTTGTAGCAATAATGAGAGTGATAAAAAAAGAAAATGATGGACCGATGTTTTATGAACAATTAAGAATAGGAAAAAATGGTAAACAATTTAGAATGTATAAATTTAGATCAATGTGTTTAAATGCAGATGAAACATTAAAAAAATATTTAGAAGAAAATGAAGATGCTAAAAAAGAATATAAAAAATATAAAAAATTAAAATATGACCCTAGAATTACTAAAGTAGGAAAAGTATTAAGAGCAACTAGCTTAGATGAGTTTCCACAGTTTATCAATGTTTTAAAAGGTGATATGAGTTTAGTTGGACCAAGACCATATCTTCCAAGAGAAAAAAAGGATATGGGTAAGTACTATGATGTCATTATAAAAATAAAACCAGGTGTAACAGGGCCTTGGCAAATAAGAGGAAGAAGTAATATTTCATTTGA
>CALXQA010000086.1 GCA_944390335.1 uncultured Clostridia bacterium | reverse complement strand
TATGGATAAAGTATATAAAGATGATATTTTAGAAAAATGCCTTCCAAAATATTTAGAAGAAGATTTAAAAAGGCTAAAAGAAGGTATAAAAAATAATGTAAGCTATTTAGACTGTTTAATTAATGAATTACAAGGCTCAGTAAATAGTGCTTTTGTAGATGGTGACATCACAGAAGAGCAATGTGATTATTTTTATAAAAAATATATTTATGGTGGATTAGTTTAAAAAATGCAATTACTGGAATTACGGTAATCAACTATACAGAAAAAGTTGCTTAAAATGTAAAATGAGATATTGGTTAATAGTATTCATTATACAAGGAGGAAATATGTTTAAACTTATATCAGATTATAAGCCTACAGGTGATCAACCTAAGGCAATAGAGTATTTATCTAATGGTATAAATAATAAAGAAAAATATCAGACACTTTTAGGTGTAACAGGTTCTGGTAAGACTTTTACTATGGCAAATATAATTGCAAATGTTCAAAAGCCAACTCTAGTTTTAGCACATAATAAAACTCTTGCTGGACAATTATATAGTGAATTTAAAGAGTTTTTTCCAGAAAATAATGTAGAGTATTTTGTTTCATATTATGATTACTATCAACCAGAAGCATATGTTCCCTCTTCTGATACATATATTGAAAAAGATGCATCTATAAATGATGAAATAGATAAGTTAAGGCATTCCGCTACAGCTTCATTATTTGAGACAAGAGATGTCATTGTTGTTGCATCAGTTTCTTGCATATATGGTCTAGGAGACCCTATTGATTATGAGCATATGATTATATCTCTAAGACCTGGTATGCAAGTTGAAAGAAATACAGTCTTAAAAAAACTTATTAATATGCAGTATACTAGAAATGAATTAGATTTTAAAAGAGGTACTTTTAGGGCTAAAGGTGATGTTGTAGAAATATATCCATCAGATGAAGGTGAAACTGCGATTAGAGTTAGTTTTTGGGGCGATGAAATAGAAAAGCTTGATGTAATAAATCCTCTTACTGGAAAAGTTGAAGCAACTAGAAATCATGTAATGATATTCCCTAATTCCCACTACGTTACAACTAAAGATAAAATGGAAAAAGCTATTATTACAATTCAACAAGAATTAGAAGAAAGAGTTAAATATTTCAAGGATAATGGCAAACTTTTAGAAGCACAAAGAATTGAGGAAAGAACTAACTTTGATATAGAGATGATGAGAGAAACTGGCTTTTGCCAAGGAATAGAAAATTATTCAAGACATATTAGCGGAAGAGAACCTGGTAGTGCACCCTTTACCCTATTTGATTATTTTCCTAAAGATTTTCTATTACTAATAGATGAATCACATGCTACAATACCACAAGTAAGAGCTATGTATAATGGTGATAGGGCTAGAAAAGAAACTTTAGTAAACTATGGTTTTAGATTACCATCTGCTTTTGATAATAGACCTTTGAAATTTGAAGAGTTTGAACAAAGGATTAATCAAGTAATATTTGTTAGTGCAACTCCTGGTGATTATGAGCAAGAACACTCAAAAGAACATGTTGCAGAGCAGATTATAAGGCCTACTGGACTTCTTGACCCTAAAATTGATGTAAAACCAGTTGAAAACCAAGTTGATGATTTAATAGAACAAATAAGGCAAAGAGTTGAGAAAAATGAAAGAATTTTAGTAACTACACTTACTAAAAAAATGGCTGAGGATTTGACTTCATATTTGAAGGGCTTAGATATTAGAGTAAGATATATGCATTCTGATATAAAAGCTTTGGAAAGAATGGAAATTATTCGTGATTTAAGGCTTGGGGAATTTGATGTACTAGTTGGTATTAATCTTTTAAGAGAAGGTTTAGATATTCCAGAAGTATCATTAGTTGCAATACTTGATGCTGATAAAGAAGGATTTTTAAGGTCTGAAAGGTCTTTAATTCAAACAATCGGTAGAGCTGCTAGAAACACAGATGGAAAAGTTATTATGTATGCTGATGAGCTTACACCTTCAATGGAGAAGGCAATTTCTGAAACTAATAGAAGAAGGAGTATTCAAGAATCATACAATAAAGAACATAACATTACCCCTAAGACTATAAATAAAGCTATAAGAGAGACAATTAAAGCTACTTATGAAGTTGAAACTACTTTATCTAAAGATATAAAACCTGGAGAAGATATAAAAGATGTAGTAAATAGATTGACTGATGAAATGCTTAAATATGCACAAAATCTAGAGTTTGAAAAAGCTGCAGAGTTAAGAGATAAAATTAAGGAATTAGAACAATATGTTTAAAATTTATTAAATATTATTTTGGAAAAGCTATATATATATTATATATGCTTTTCTTTTTAAATTTATTAATAAAAAATTAATTATGGCATAAAATATATTTGTAATATATTTTTTAAAGGAGATAAATTGATATGAATAATTATCCAATTATACCATATATTGGTTTTAAAAATGAAACTGTAACTATACCTCAGACATTTCCTATGCAACATCAAAATGTCCAGCCTGGAATGGAATATGAGATGACTCCCCTACCTATTTTTGAAAATCCTAATTATATTCCTAGCCATAAATTAGAAGGCAAAGTTGCAATTATATCTGGTGGTGATAGTGGTATTGGTAGAGCAGTAAGTTTATTATTTGCTAAAGAAGGTGCTAATATAGTTATTAGTTATTTAAATGAGCATCAAGATGCTAATTATACTAAACAGTTAGTTGAAAGTTGTAATAGAAAGTGTATATTGGTTCCTGGTGACCTTAGAGATGAGGCTCTTTCTTCTCACATTGTAGATGTAGCTATTAAGAACTTTGGAAAAATAGATATTTTAGTTAATAATTGTGGTGTTCAGTTTCCTCAAAATAGTATTTTAGATATTTCTAGTAAACAATTAAAAGATACTTTTGAAACTAATATATATACATTCTTCTATTTAACTAAAGCTGTGCTTCCTTGTCTAAAGGCTGGTAGTAGTATAATTAATACTACCTCTATAACTGCTTTTGGTGGTAAAAAGAATTTAATAGATTATTCTGCAACTAAAGGTGCTATAATGGTATTTACTAAATCTTTAGCATTATCTTTAGCTGATCAAAAAATAAGAGTAAATGCAGTCGCTCCTGGTCCTATATGGACTCCCCTTATTCCATCTTCTTTTTCACCTGAAGAAGTTGAGATTTTTGGTACAGAAACACCTCTTAAAAGGGCTGGTCAACCATTTGAACTTGCTCCTGCTTACTTATATTTAGCTAGTGATGATTCTAAATATGTTACTGGGCAAGTTATTCATGTTAATGGTGGTACAATAGTTTAAGTATATATTTATTATGTAACTCTCTATATTAATGTGGAATATATTAATATAGGGAGATTTCTTATTATGAAATATAAATTGTATAATTATGATGCAAAACATAAATCTATATTTAATTTAATTTTTTTGTATATTCTATTATTGATATTTACATTATTTATTTACATACCTCAAAATAACTTTGAATTTAATTTTAAAGTAATTGATAGTTTGAATTATACTCCAATTGCTAATGCTGAATTTATACTAACTGATATCTCATCAAACAAAGTTTATTTTTCCAGTTCAGATAACAATGGTATTGTTACTTTTTCCAATATTCCTGCTGGTAAATATATATTAAATGAGTATTTTTCTCCTCAAGGCTTTTTACCTAATAAAACAAAGTATAATATTTATATTGGTTTTGATGGTTCTATTAACTTTGAAAACAGACCTATAAGTGAACTTATAATTACTAATATTCCTGATAAGACTTTTAAAGTTACTTATATTTCTAATACGCAAATAGTATCTTTTACTACTTATTCTTTAGGAAATTATACTATAATAAATTATCCTTTTGAAGAAAGTAAAGATAATTTTTTAAATTGGAATACTTCTAGTGATAGTAGTGGTACTACTTATATACCTGGTGAAGTTATTAATCTTAAAAGAGATTTCATACTTTATGCTGTATTTGAATAATCAGATTAACTTATTATAGCTTAATCTTTCTAAAATCCTATTATTTTATTATACATGTCTATTGCAAAGTTATCAGTCATTCCAGAAATATAATATATTATAGCTTTATAATAGTCTTTTTCATTTTTTATATTAAATATAACCTCATTTTTGGCTTCATCAGGTCTTTTTAGATTCCAATAATTTAAAAGCCATTCTTCAAAACTATTTAATAAATCTGGATAATATTTTTTAAAATATTCAATTTTCTTTGTTGTATTTTCTCCATCATATGTATTTTTTAGAGTATTATAAATTTCATTTATAACAAGTTTAAAATATCTGTTTGATGGCTTTATTCTATCAGATAAGTATATATTTTTATAATTAAATTCTTTTATTTTATTAGCAATATTAAACATTTTATCTGAAAAAGTTAATCCTTTTTCTATAGATGAATTATTGCATAAATCAAATATAAGGTTATTGATTATTATTGTATTATTAATAACTTCTCCTTTAGTATATTCTAGTAATTTATATAAGTTTTCTAATTTTTCA
Source organism: uncultured Clostridia bacterium (assembly GCA_944390335.1). Taxonomy (GTDB): domain Bacteria; phylum Bacillota; class Clostridia; order TANB77; family CAG-508; genus CAG-793. The sequence continues at coordinate 882 of CALXQA010000086.1, read as the reverse complement.
TCTAATATTCCAACTGTAATTGCATCTTCAATATCTCTACCTAAATATGATATTTTATCAGCAATTTTTACAACGCATCCTTCCCATGTATATGGCATATATTTATTAGGTCTATCATATTCAGCTAAATTAATAAATTCATCTCTTGGTTTTATCATGTTTTGGTCAATTTCTCCACAGTGTGAAATTATACCATCTCTTACTGCATATGTTAAGTTTAAGTTTTGATTATTTTTTAGATTATCTTCTAAAAGTTCTATTTTATCTACATAATCAAGTCCATTTTTTTCATGCCAAAAGCTTTCTCCTATATCTTTCATGCTTATTTCTGACAATATTTTTTCTCCAGTATGGCCAAAAGGACTATGCCCTATATCATGTGCTGTTGCAATTGCTCTTGTAAGTTCAGTATTTAAGCCAAAATATTTAGCAATAGTATAGCTAATTGATTCTACATGTGTTACATGTTCTATTCTTGTACATATATGGTCATTTTCTGGTGAGAAAAATACTTGCGTTTTATGCTTTAATCTTCTATATCCTCTTGAATGTATTATTCTAGTATAATCTCTTTGAAATTCATCTCTTATCTCATTATTTCTTGCATAAAGTTCTTTTTCTCTTTTTATAATATTATTCCATTTTGGATTTTTTTCATTTGCAGCTAAATCTTTAAATAAATCTCTCATTTTTTATTCCTTTATTTTTCTAATTATCTTTATTTTTTCTATTCTACTATAACAGTTTTGCCTAATAATCCATTTGCACCAATAATTAGTATTTTCATATTTATACCTCTTGTTGTAATGGTTTTACAATATTATTATTGTAGAGTATATTTAATTCATGTAAAGGTCTGGTCATTGCTACATATAATAACTT
>CALXQA010000085.1 GCA_944390335.1 uncultured Clostridia bacterium | reverse complement strand
TTGGTGGGCAGAAATGGATTCGAACCATTGTACCCTTTCGAGAACAGATTTACAGTCTGCCGCCTTTAGCCACTCGGCCATCTGCCCATATATAAAAATAATGGTGCGCCTTCAAGGATTCGAACCTTGGACCCACCGGTTATGAGCCGGTTGCTCTGACCAACTGAGCTAAAGGCGCATTTATTAGCACATGATTAAGTATATAACATTTTGATCTTTCTGTCAATACTTTTTATATATATTTTTACAATTTTATTTTAGACACTTGACCATTTTATTTTAGATTTTTTAAGGCATACAATATTGTATGCCTTTTATATTATTTGTTGTTATTTGGATTACCTTCTGGTAGTGCCTCTGGTAATTGTAATACAACCTTAATTTTTAGTGCATATTTTATTGTTCTAACTATTTTGCTATTTTTTATTTTATTCCATAAAGAAGATTTTACTTTCTTTGGCTTTTCTGGTTCAACGTAATTGTTATTTGCATTAGCATTTATATTCATATTTGCTGGCTTTATATTCATAACATTATCATTAATAACAGTATTTGAAGCTATTTCTTGTCTCTTTACATTTTCTACTTGAGGTTTTTGTTCCACTTTAACAGCTTCTTCTACTGGAGTTGGTATTAATTTTAGTGCATCTGCAATTTCAATACCTATATAACTTAAAGCCTTAGATCTATCTTCAACTCTTTCCATATCTATCTCAATATGTAAATTAGTCTCTAAATTAGCAACTCTTGCATTTATTAATTTCAAAGCATCTTGGTAGTTTTGAGAACTATCTTTTCTTGCTCTTCCTATTACTTGTAAAGCTTCTATAACATCTTCTGAGAACTTTTTCTCAACCTCTTGTATACATTTTTTCCAATCACTATCTTTAGTTTCAACTATAGCTAATGTTTGTTTTAATACTGCTGCAAGCTTAATATTATTTTCTCTTTGTCTTATCAAATCTTCTATTTGTTTTGTATTTTCCTCAAATTGGTTAGTTGCATATTCAACTAATCCATATGCTGCATCATATACACTTTTTGGAAAATTCTTCTTTTTTGGATACTCTACTAAATAGGTTTTTATAGACTCTACTAAATCCTTAAAATATGAATTATCATCTAATTCTATTATTTGCTTTTTACTATTTGGATTTATTAATCTTTGAACCTTTTCTATATTTGATAAAATTTTTTCTTCCGTGATTACCATTCTCACGTTTACTATCCCACGTCTAGGCATTGTAAACTGTACCTCCTTTGTTTTACTGTTATGTTAATTGGTATTTTTACTCTTTCTTACTATACATATTTTATTCAAACTTTATTTAAAAGTCAAGGGAATTTTTAAGATTTCTATAATTTTTTTATTTAATATTTTTATTTCTTAAATGAGGAAAAGAGAGAATCTAAATAGTTCTCTCTTTTCCCCATCCTTATTAAATAAATGCTTTTACTCCCATAACACCCGGTAGTATTTCAATTTTGATTACATTATGTGAAATGTTACAACTCAAATAATCAATAAATAATTCCTCATTATCTGTTGTTATTAATATTCCTGTCTTTCCCACAAAAGCCACTTTAGACAATATAGGAACTTTCTTTCCAAATATAAATATATTGCCTCTAATTGTCATATTTGAATCAATATAACAATCATATACAACCTTAACTGTTTTTTGATCAATGTTTAAATATTTAATGTAATATGGTGAAAAGTACTGTGCCTGAAATATTGTTTTTTTCCTGTGATTGGGTGAATAAATGTATCCTCTGTTCCATTTATCACTATATTCATCAATAATGACTTTCATCAGCTCCCCAGATTCATTCTCTATTCCTACCATTTGACATTTTCCGTTTTCTTCGCAAATATCAAACAGCCTCCGGCCTAATGGATCAGTAAAATACACATTGTTTAAGTAAAACATTACCTAGCCCTTCTTTCTAAAAAATTTATATTATTATATCACATTTCATGTTTATTTGCAATAAATAAAGACTTGATATTTCACAAGTCTATTATTTTAATATGCAATGTTATTTTTATCTTTTTGAAGTTCTTTATATCTTTTAATCTTCATAGTAGAAGTTTTTTCAAACTCACCTTCTTTAAATTCTAAAGCCTTAACTGCTTTATATGATGTAAGTTTTTTATTAACTTGTTTTATTTGTTCCCATATTATATCATATATTTCTTTATCTGAAATATCTCCATGAAGTTCTTGTACCTTTTCTTTATCAACTATTACTCTAGCTGTAATTATTAGTTCTTTTTCATCTTTTCTTTTTGCATCATTTCCTTCTGGAGATTTACCATATACCATAACTTCTTTTATTTCTGGTATTTTATCAAGTAACATCTCAATTTCTTCTGGATAAATATTTTTACCATTTTGAGTTACTATAACATTTTTACTTCTGCCTGTTATATAAATATATCCTTCATTATCAATATATCCTACATCACCTGAATGGAAAAATCCATCTGGCTCTATTGCCTCTTTAGTTGCTTTTTCATCTTCATAATATCCAAGCATCAAAGTTGGTGATTTTATCATTATTTCACCTTCACCATTTTCATTAGGATTATCTACCTTAATTTCTGCTTGAACAATAGCTTTTCCTGCAGACCCAACCATAGGTTTATACTCTGGAGTAAGTGCTGCAATTGGTGCTGTTTCTGTAAGCCCATATCCTTGCAAGAACATAATTCCAATATCTTCTAACCAATTTCCTACTTTTTTATCAATAGGTGCTGCAGCTGATACAATAATTCTTATATTTCCACCTAAATTATCATAAATTTCCTTAAACACTTTTTTCTTTAAGTCTATTCCTACTGCCTTTAACCCATTTGTTATATGTATCATAGAATTTACTAATTTTTCTTTATGACTCTTTTTTATAGTCTCATTAATCTTCTTATATATACTTTCTACAAGAAGAGGAACAGTAAGTACTGCAGTTGGCTTAGCTTCTTGAAGGTTTGGTACAATATATCTTAATCCTTCACATACAGCTACTGAACAACCTTGTGCTATTGGAAGTAAAAAGCCTATTGTAGATTCATATGTATGATGAAGTGGTAAAACTGAAAATAGTCTATCTGTTGGGTATAATTTTACATATGCATTAACAGCATTTATATTTTCTGCTAAATTTTTATTGCAAAGCATAACACCTTTTGAATTAGAAGTAGTTCCGGATGTAAATAATAATACTTTAAACTCTTCTGGATCAATTTCTATATTTTCAAAAGAATTATCACCTGATAAAATTATTCTTTTTCCATTATCTATAAGATATTTTATTCCAACATCTTTGCCATCTAGTTCATTATCTTTCTTCATTTCTATATAATATTCTACTTCTGGAACTAGTTCTTTAATCTTTTTTATATCATCTGCCTTTTTTTCAGAATATATAATTGCAGATGCTCTTGACCTTTTTACCACATTTTCAAGTTCATTTACTGGAAGTTCTCTATCTACTGGAACAGCTATTCCTACTCCACATAAAGTTGCCATATATGATATGTACCAATCATATTGAGTTTCACCGATTATAATTATTCTTTTATCTTTAAGATTTAATAATTTAATCATGGCAGTTCCTAATGCTAAAACATCATCGCCAAAATCTTTATATGTAAATTCTTTATATGGTTCTTTATGGTCTGGTTTTTCTAATATACAAGGTCTAGTAGAATATTCTTTTATTGATGTTAGAAAAAACTCTTTTACTGTTTTATAATTAGTTGTTTCATATGGTGAATTTCTTTTCTGCTTAAGATTTTCTCTTTGCATTTTTTCATAATCTATATTTACATTTTCTAAATCTTCTACTGTGTTCATTTTAATTTTTCCAAATTTTAATTTTGGCATTTTAATATTAATATTCATCCTTTATTTACACCCCCTCTTTAAGTTCTGAATAAAACTACCATCAATTTTTCTATATAATTCTTCTATTTTAATTTCTCCATTTTTCTTATGTAAAAGAATTGCACAAGCTAAGCCAAATATTTCAGATGTTAAAATATCTACATCATAATTCTTAATTTCTTCATTTTTAATGCCTTCTTCTACTATGTTTTTTACAATTCCAAGATATTCATCTAAATATTTTTTGCATGTTTTGCTTCTTTGGCTATTTCCCCAAACCTCACTAAGAACTATAGTCATAAAATTTTCATATTTGACTATTATTTTTATTTGAATTAGTACTATTGCTCTTAACTTGTCTATATATTTTTGCTGTTTATCTATTTTTATTTTTATACTATTTTTAAGTAAATTCATTCCTTCTTCTATAAGGAAATTAAAAATTTCTTCTTTACTTGAAAAATGATAGTATAAAGTACCTTTTGCAACTCCTACTTCTGCAGTTATTTCTTCAATACTTGTGCCATCATATCCTTTTTCTGCAAACAATTTCATAGATGTTTCAAATATTTTTCTTTTGGTTCTATTCATAACATCAATCCTACCTTCTTGATTTAGCATCTAAAGCATCTAAGTTATCTAAAGCTTTTCCTGTTCCTATTGCTACACATGAGATTGCATCTTGTGCTATCATTACATTAATTCCTGTATTTTTTTGGATTAACTTATCTAGTCCATATAAAAGGCTTCCTCCACCAGTCATATATATTCCTCTATCGCTTACATCTGCTGTAAGTTCTGGTGGAGTTTTTTCTAAAACTCCTTTGACCGCCTCAACTATTTGCATAGCAGGTTCTATTAATGCTTCCATGATTTCTGATGAGTGCAGAGTAATTGTTACAGGAAGTCCATTATTTAAGTTTCTTCCTCTTGCTTCCATAGTTAAATCTTCTTTTCTTGGATATACACATCCAATTTCTATTTTTATATCTTCTGCTGTTCTTTCTCCTATTAATACATTATATTTCTTTTTAATATACTTAATTATATTACTGTCAAATTTATCTCCAGCTACTTTTAAAGATGTACTTACAACTGAACCACCTATTGATATAACTGCTATATCTGTAGTTCCTCCTCCTACATCTACAATTAAATTTCCACAAGGCTTGGCAATATCTATTCCTGCTCCTATAGCTGCTGCTACTGGTTCTTCTATTAAATACGCCTTTTTTGCACCATTTTGCATAGCTACATCTATAACAGCTCTTCTTTCAACCTCAGTTATTTGTGATGGTACACATATCATCATTCTAAATCCACCAAAGCTACTTTTACTACACGCTTTATTTATACAATATTTAAGCATTTTAGAAGTTGCAGTAAAATCAGATATTACACCATCTCTTAAAGGTCTTACTGCTACAATACTACTTGGAGTACGACCTATCATTCTTCTTGCTTCTTTGCCAACTGCTAAAACATCATTTGTCTTTCTATTAATTGCCACAACTGATGGTTCTCTTAAAACTATTCCTTTGCCTTTAACACAAGCAACTACTGTTGCTGTTCCTAAATCTATACCTATATCTAGTCCTGAGCCTATCATATTCTATCTTCCTTTCAGTATTTTAGCAAACTATATTAATTATATTACATTTATGCTAAAATAGCAAATAGTTTTTAGTAATTTTGGAAAAAACTTGTTTTTTGTTATTCAATTTTTTTCATTTACTTATATTAATATTACCCTTATTATGTAAAAAATATTCTTAATAAATTAGTAATTTTAAAAATATTACG
>CALXQA010000084.1 GCA_944390335.1 uncultured Clostridia bacterium | reverse complement strand
TCAATTCAATTATTAAAATTTTTAAAAAATTATCATAAGAAGTTTAAAGTTTACACAAACTTTTCGATATACTCAAACGCTATTACATATCAAGTTTGTTATTAAATATAAATGTAATAATATTCTACTATGACGACTTTTTTATCTAGCCAACATTTATTAGTTCTTCATCATCATTTAATTTTCTCATATTTAAAATATTGAATTTATAATATATAGTAATTTCTTTATCTTCTGATACTTCTACTCTATCTATTAAAGAAACTAGCATTGTTCTTGTTATTTCTTTTAGTTCTACAAAGTCCTTTACAAGTTTATTTATATCTACCGAAGAATCTTTATTTTCTATTTGTTTCTCTAAACATTTAATTCTTTCAGTTGTATCTTTTCTTATTTCTTTTTGTTTTGAATAAAGTCTTGTAAAATCTTCATCTTCAAATAGACCTTTGCATTTATCTTCATATAGTTTATCTATCATCTTATCAATGTCTTTTAGTTTCTTTTCTAAAACTAGAATTTCATTTTTGAAGTTAAACCTATCTTTTAATATTTTATCTTTGGAAGAATTGGCAACATTCATATACTTATTTTCATCTAAAAACTCTTTACATCTTGCTTTTATTTGTTCCAATACATAGTTTGTTAATTTTTCTAAATTATTACTATGTGGAGTGCATAAATGTAAATGAGTATTACAAGCATAAGTGTTACATCTTACATAAAAAGTAGTTTTAGTCTTTTTCTTTTGTGGTACTATACTTAATTTTTTACCACATTCTTTACAAACTAATAATCCTTTTAGTAGCCATTCATAATTTCTTTCTCTTACTCCTGTTCTACTTTTTATCATATCTTGTACTATATCGAAAGTTTCTTTATCTACTAATGCTTCGTGCATATCTTCAACAATTATTCTTTCTTCTACTGGCATTATTATTACTTTATCACTCTTGTAATTGATTTTCTTGACATTTCCATTTGATACACTTCCAAGATAAGTTACATTTTTCAATATTCTTATAACTGTATTTCTGTTCCAACCTCGTTTTACTTCATCATTTTTTCTTAAATGAGAATTACCGACATATTTCTGATGGAACTATAACTTTTTCATCTGTCATTATTTTGCCTATTTCTGTTGGTGTCATTCCATTTCTTGCCAACATAAATATTCTTTTAACTATTGGTGCTACATCTTGGTCAGGTACATAATGATTATGATCTAATGGGTCTTTCTTATATCCGATAAGTAGGGTAAGTAGTCATTACTTTTCCTTCTTTTGCTCTTGTCTTTTTACCATTTCTTATTTTCTTTGAAGTATCCCTTAAAAACCATTCATTAAAAAATGCTTTAAATTGTGTTATTTCCTCTGATGACTCTGCGTTTCCTGTATCAATATCATCATTTACAGCTATAAATCTTACACCTTTTTCAATAAAGTATTCTTCCAAATAGTAAGATATTTGACTTGATAATCTTCCAAACCTAGATAAGTCTTTTACAATTACCATATTTATTTTTTTATTTTCAATGTCCTGTATCATTCTATTGAAGTCTGGTCTGTCAAAGGTTGCTCCAGAAACTCCATCATCAGTATAGTGGTCATATATAAAAATATTTCTTTCTTTACAAAAGCTTTCGTTAAAAATCTTTTGTGTGCTTATACTTCCGCTTTCTAATTCGTCATCTTTTGAAACAACTACTTCGCCACTTGCAACTTCAATATTTTCATTGGATAATCTTTCATATAATCCTGCTCTATATTTTTCAGGATTTGCTATTGTTATCATTTAAACCTCTCTTTCTAATAACAATAGGTTTCCTCCTATCCAATTTATAACTGAAATTATACACTTAATTATAAAATAATGCAACTCATTTTATAAAAGAAAAACTAGTCCTAATATGCAAATACATACTAGAACTAGCTTTATAATCATTTATTAACTTTTTCTATTAAAAAACTTATAAAAACTTCTATTAGTTTTTCATCTAATGTCTTTGATTTCTCGTCAAAAACTTCTTTTAACTTATATTCCTTCCTCATATAAATACCTATTCCTTTCCGTGAATAGCTATTTATGGTCATAAATTCAGTTATATATAAATTATCAACCTATTGCTATTCACATAAATTTCTCTTAATTCCTTGATAAATAAAATCATTTTATTTCCCTCTTTTCTAATTTGAGTAAAAAAATACACCTTGATAAATCAAAGCATACTAACTACACAAATATTCTTTTACTTTTAATCATATCTGGATTAACTATATTGCTAACTCTTTTAGCTACATTATAACCAGTTCTTATTTCATCTTTTAATAGTAAATCACTTGTATTTTTATCATAGTCGTATGCACTTCTAAGCCATCTTGTATCTTTTATATCATCTGTTTTCTTTTTAGTAGATAAGAACTTGTTATCATTATTTATTTGTATCAATAATTTTTGATAAGCCTGTTTTTCTTGTCTTTCTTTTTCTCTTTTGTTTTGAGCGTATATTCGCTTTTGTGTCTTTTGTTTCTCTTTATTGTCTTGCCTTCGTGTTTCTTTTTCTTTATTGTATCTTAAATCCTTTTGAATTATTTTAGTTATATATGGCATTTTAACCTTTAATTTCTTTGATATATCTACTGGTCTTAAATGCTTTTCAAAGAATAATTCAATTATTTTGTCTTTTGTACCTTTGCTGTCTGACTTGTGTTTTATTTTTTCCACCTCCATTCTTTTTAAGATTTTCTATCTCTGCAAACTACAATTTCACACCTTAACAATAAAACAAAACTATAAAATAATTACTTTTTTGTGTTGTTAATAGTTTGCTTAAAATCTTTAACACATTGATATTTCAATACTTAAAACTTATTTGGTTAATTTTTCTTCTACAACTTTTAGCAATAAGTTTTGAGAAAAGTATTGTAATTATAATAACATTATAGTATAATAATTATAGAATGTCAATAACAATTTATTATTTTTTTTGAATTGTTGAATGTTTTTTATAAATTTATGATTATACGAAAGGAGATAAAAACTATGGAACTACCAGAAGTAACCTTTTTTGACGATTTCTACTTTTGGTTTAATACAGAAACAAAAACAGAATATTATGCTACACCTTTATATTTTTATAAAGCTGACTTTCATTTAGATACAATAAATAGATTAAGAGAAGTATATTATAAAGAAACAGAAGAAACAGATCGAGGCTTAAAACATCCTGCTAGTATATACTTTCCATTTCACGAAAAGTTTGGACTATTTCTATTAAGATTTCTAAATGCTGATTTATCAGACTATGAAAAAGCAAATAAAACTTTCTTTTATGCTTATGGTTTTGAAATATTAAGAGATTTAGATGAAAATTATAAATTTGAATTAAAACAAAATTATGGTAGTAATGAAGAATATTTGAAAGCAACTACTAAAATATTTGAAGATTTACAAGATAAGATAATTGAAATACAAGAAGAATTTAAGAATGCAGTTACATATATTTATAATTTAGATAATAATCAATTACTTGAAAAATATACTTGTTCAGAAAGATTTGCAGTTTATTTATTAAAAAGACTTGGCAAATTATATACATATTACAAAAATGATTATATTATTCAAGATAGTTATTCAAGAGAATATAAAGAAATTGGAAATAATAGTGAACATGATTTATTAGAGGCATTACAAAACAAAAAGCATTTACTTTCAATGAGTGATACGCATAAGAGTAATGACATAGCAAGTATTTGTTATGCTATACTTGGAAAAATATCAAAGATACCTAATTATCCAATTAAGAAATGTCAAAATTGTGGAATGTATTTTATTCCAAATGCAAAAACAGATGAGATTTATTGTGATTATCCAAAAGAAAATTCAAAGCCTTGTAGAGATTTAGGAGCATTTCAGTCTTACACTCAAAGATTAAAAGATAATAAAGCTATGGGAGAATACAGAAAGAAATATCAAAAGTTATTTATGCAAGTTAAGAAAAATAAAGAACTTTCCGTTGAATTTGAAACTTGGAAAAAACAAGCCAAAGAAAAAATAAACGATATGAAAAAAGGTAAGCTTACTGAAGATGAAGTTTATAAATGGATTATTAAAAGCAAATAAACCCTCTAATTGAGGGTTTATTTATTTTAAAGATTTTTTGAATATTAAAATTTTCTGCTCATATTTATATTTTTTTTATTCTAATACTTGTTTACAATACCAAAATATTGTTAACATCAAGAAAACTTACTATTAATCTCACACATTTATTGTAATTTGTATTACTTATTTATACATTTAATATATATATTTAATGCTTTTAATAAAGCTATTGAAATTAAAATTGCACCAATAATATCAGTAAACCAATGCACACCAGAAATAAATCTTCCTATAACAATTACTAATATCGATAATATAGAAATAATATTTTCTACTTTGAAAAAGTTCTTATTTTTAAATAAATATTTATTAATCATTAAAGAACTACCACAAATACATACTGATAATAATGTGTGCGAAGATGGATAAGAAGCCTCTAAAATTCCATCCATTAATGTTGGTCTATAATTAATTATATAAGTTTCAAATAAGATATATAATCCAATTACTATAATATAGAATACTCCTAATCCTAATATTTCTTTATCTACCTTTAATATATTTTTTCTTTTAATCATTTGAACTAATCCAATCATTGCATATATAAAAGCAATAATTAATGGCACAAATCCTAACCAATCTGTTATTGAATACCATACCATATTTACTCCAGTAAGATTAAAAATAAATTTATTAATTGTAGCAAATCCAACTAATGAATCTTTTGGACCGATTGCTTGTACATCAATATATTTTACTAATATCGTATATATAATCGCTACAGCAAATAACCCTCCACATACAAAAATATCTTTTCTCTTCTTTTTCATAATAAACTCCTTTCTTGTTTTTTTACAAATTCAGTTTATTATGATTAAAGAAAATGTTCAAGAAACTTACTTTCACATCATCGTCTTTTTTCGACACTTTTTTTCACATTAATTTTTTTACTTTTTTTCGTTAGAAAATAACAAAAATGATTTAAATACAAATAACATAAAAATTAAACTACAAGCATAAGGTTCTTTTGTCATTATCAAAAAAAGTATTACTAATAAATGAATTGATATTGAAATAATATTAAGATATTTTTGTATTTTTTCTTTTCCTAATAAACTCAATATTATTTCAATAATACCTATTATAAACAAGATTATATAACTAACTAGATATGAGATTTTTATATAATTTAATAAATCATTTTTCGCAAATAATGAAACCGAATATATATAATTATTAACAGTAAATACATATAATGGAAGAATAATCATAAATAAAGATAATAAATCAAATGCCCCAAATATGAAACCATTATTCTTTTTTATTTTTTGTTGTTTGTCCTGTTCAGCAATATCTAATATTTCCTCACTTGATAATAAATCATCAATAGAAATATTAAATAACTTTGACATATATTTTAATGAATCTATACTTGGATATCCTTTTCCACTTTCCCATTTAGAAACTGCCGTTCTTGACACATATAATTTTTCTGCAAATTGTTCTTGAGTTAAATTGTTATCTGTTCTTATTTTTTTAATTTTATCACAAAATTCCATATAACCACTCTTTCATACAAATTACTCGTATAATGAACATGTAGTCCATTATACATTTTTTTATTCTTAAATCCATTGTATAATATCTACA
>CALXQA010000083.1 GCA_944390335.1 uncultured Clostridia bacterium | reverse complement strand
TAGAATTATCTTCAAGATTTTAACTGATAACACATCTTTTAATTTAAGCTAACAATAAAATTTTCAAAGTACATATTTACATTATTTAACAGTTTTAAAAATTAGATTTTGAAACTGTTATTAGTCATGCAAATTTTTATCTAACAAAATTTTTTAGAAAAACTATTGACAATTAATAGTTAGTCTATCTAAATTTTTTAAATAAATCCATTATTTCTTCTGTAACATCTTCTTTTCCTTCTTTTATTTGCTTTGTTATACATCTTTTTAAATGTGATTCTAAAATTATATTTTCTAAACTTTCTAGCGCTTTATTTACTGCTAACATCTGTGTTAATACTTCTCCACAATACCTATCATCACTTATCATTTGCTTTATTCCTTTTATTTGTCCTTCTATTATATTTAGTCTTTTTATTATATTATTCTTTTCTTCTTCTGTTCTATGTGTCTTTTTTATATTTTTTTCTTCCAACATTTTCACCTCGTAATCATTATATACCCTTACCCGGTGTATGTCAAGTAAAAATAAAGAGTTTATATATTTCAATAAACCCTTATTTTTTTAGATAAGTACACATCTAAAAACATGTCTAAAATTTATTTTTATTTCTTTCTATGTCTATATTTATTTTTTCTATTAAATCTTAAAATATATACATTTTCAAAGTTTACAAGCATTTTTCTTCTCCATTCAATTTTATTTTTTCAACCAAAAAGGCCCGTCCCCTTTGGTTGAAATTATTTTTGCAAATCCTATATCTTTTTTATACATGTCATTAAGTATTTCTTTAATAGTAATAACATTGTTTTCATTACTACTATTAGAGTTATTACCAATATTAATTTCTGTAATATGTCCTCCGTTTGTTAATTCATGATATGGTGCTTCTATTTCTATTTTTTTCAAATAATTATCTTTTATTTCTTCGTTAGGTATTTCAAAAGATTTAGTATATCTTTGTTTATCTGTTACATCTTTTATTCTTCCAAATATAACTCTATCAAATTCCATAAATTCTTTTGCTATATTTTCATCATTTTCTCCTGCTATTGTAAAGTTAAGATTATATTTTTTTGAAAATTCTTCTGTTTTTTCTCTCATATAGCTTATTATTTTTAAACCTAATTTTTGTGATTCTTTGCTTTCAAAATGATTTTTTCCATTTAAGACTATTAAACATTCGTTAAGTCCCAAAAATGATATTCTCATTATTCCATGTTTTAATACTTTTTTTAATTTATCATCTTCTTTTAATTTTTCTGAGTCTATCCATACATTTTCTTTCATTAAAAATGGAAAGTTAAATACTTTTTTGTTTCCTTGTATTTCTAATCTTTCAAGGAGTTGGTCTTTTACAAGTTCTAGTTTTTGGTTTAGTTCACTAAAGAATTCGTCTATATTTTCTTTATGCTTTAATGCTATTCTAGGTAAATTAATTGTTGTTGTTGATAATACTCCTCTTCCTGGTGCTATTTCTTTATTTTCATCTACTACATTGTCTATAATTCTTGCTCCGTTTTCAAAGTATGCTACTTCTGTGTTGAAGTCTCCTTCTTTATATTTTTGACTATTATATGTTGAGTCTAAAAATGAAAAATATATGTTTTTGTTATTTATTGCTAATTTACATGCTTTTTCAAATAAATCATAGTTTTTGTCGTTTTTGTCGAAGTTTATTCCTTTTTTTATTTTAAATACTGTTATTGGTGAGATTGGTTTTTCTTTATTTCCTATTCCTTCTTCTAAACATTTTAATAGATTTAATGTTATTATTCTTCCTTCCATACTTGTGTCTGTTCCTATATTTATGGTTGTGAATTTTGCATTCCTATTTTCTGTGCATAGGCTATTTAAGTTATGTACAAATGCTTCCATTGCTTGGTATACTAAATTGTTTGTTTTTTCTAATGCATTTTTATATGTTATTCTAAACATTCTTTTTAGTTCTTCTGCACCTCTAGTGAATTTATAAAAGTCTTCTATATTGAAGTCTATTGTGTACAGTTTTTCTATTTCTCTTTCTATTCCATTTATTGCTATGAATTTATCATAGTCTGTATATTCTAATATATCATATATTGTTTGTCTAAATTGTTTCTTAAATGTTTTTAGTACTCCTTTTGCCATATAATAGTCAAAATTCGGTATACTTTGTTCACTATCTTGGTCTTTTTGGTTTCCTGATATTGCTATTATGCTTAGTATAGAGTATGTAAATATATTTTGTGGTTCTCTTATTGAACTATTTTTGGTTGCAAATCCATCTGTAAATAGTTTTTCTATGTCTATTTGTGAACTTTCTGTAGTTCCCATTGGATAAAAGTCTAAGTTATGTATATGTATGTCTCCATTTTCATGGCTATCTGATATTTTCTTTTTTATTAAATAAGATGTTGCGAATTCTTCTGATACTGTACTTCCATATGCTGACATTGTTTGCATTGCATTTTTATTATCAGTGATTACTTCTACATTTTCTTTTGTTTTTAGTCCTAATTTTTCTAATGCTTTTAGAAATTTATGTTTTCTTTTTTCGTCTAAAAATATTTCTCTTGATTGTGCTCTATTTTCCCTATATTCTGAAAATGATTTATATACATCTAAATAATTATTCTTCTTTAATTCTTCTTCTATTAGGTCTTGTATTTCTTCTATTTTTATTTTTTCTTTTTCTAGTCTGCTTATTCTACTAATTACTTCATTATATATTTTATTTATATCGTCTTCTGTATATTTTTCGTTTTCTACACTATCAAATCCTTTTTTTATTGCTATCGCAATTTTTGTTCCGTCAAATGATACTTTTTTTCCATCTCTTTTTACTACTATAATATTTAATAAGTTTTCTTCACTCATTATTGTTTCCTTTCTTGAAACTATAATTTTTATTTTCTATACTATTTCATAAATGTCTTTATTTTGTATTTCTTTTCCTTTTTCTTCATCGTTTGCATGTATATATCCTAGTATTTCTCCTTTTTCTACTTTATCTCCTACTTTTTTATTTAATACAAATCCTACTTCTTTGTCTATTTTGTCTTCTTTTTTTATTCTTCCTGCTCCTAAGTATGCTGACATCATTCCTATTTTATATGCATCTAGTTTTTGTATTTTTCCACTCTTTTTTGCTTGTATTGGTATTATATATTTTGCTTTTGGAAATTTTTCTGTATTTTCTATATATGTTATATCTCCTCCTTGATTTTCTACTAGTTCCATGAATTTTTTATATGCTTTTTTGTTTTGTATATTTTCTATTATTTTCTTTTTGCCTTCTTCTATGTTTTCTACTTTTTTTGCTAGCATTAACATATTTGCTCCTAGCTCTTCTATTATATTTTTTATGTCTTTTGGCATTTCTTTTCCTTTTAATATGTTTATTGCTTCTATTACTTCTAATGTGTTTCCAACTGCATGTCCTACTGGTTCATTCATGTCTGTTATTATACATACTGTTTCTTTATTTGCTAGTTTTCCTATTTTTGTCATTATACTAGCTAGCTTTTCTGCTGATTTTCTATCTTTCATAAATGCTCCACTTCCACATGTTACATCTATTACTATTTTATTTGCTCCTGATGCTATTTTTTTGCTCATTATACTTGATGCTATTAATGTGATACTTTCTGTACAGCTAATTGTGTCCCTTAATGCATAAAGTTTTTTATCTGCTGGTGCTAAGTTTAGTGTTTGTCCTATTAGGCTTATTCCTATTTTTTTTACATTTTCTATAAATTCTTTTTCTTCTATATTTGTATTATACCCTGGTATTGATTCTAATTTATCTATTGTTCCTCCTGTAAATCCTAGTCCTCTTCCTGACATTTTTGCTACTGGTATTCCTAATGATGCTATTATTGGCATTAGTATTAATGTTATTTTGTCTCCTACTCCTCCTGTACTATGTTTGTCTACTACTTCTCCAAGGCTAGATAAATCTAATACATCTCCTGAATATGCCATACTAATACTTAGGTCTGTAGTTTCTCTTTCTGTCATTCCATTTATATATATTGCCATTACTAATGCTGCTGCTTGATAGTCTGTTATATTATTTTTTGTATATTCTTTTACAAAGTATTCTATTTCTTCTTTTGTTAATTCTTTTTTGTCTCTTTTTTTTGCTATTATATCTAATATGTTCATTTTTGTCTCCTTTTTCTAAATAAAGTGTGTTATAAAGCTTTTTCTATGTATTGGACATGGACCGTATTTTTTTATTGCTTCTATATGTTCTTTTGTTCCATATCCTTTATGTTTTGCAAACTTATATTCTGGATATATTTTGTCCCATTCTTCCATTATTCTATCCCTTGTTACTTTGGCAAGTATTGATGCACATGATATTGTATAGCATGTTGCGTCGCCTTTTATTATTGATTCATATGTAATTCCAAATGTGTCTATTTCTCTTAATGCATCTACTATAACTATGCCTGGTTTTGTTTTTAGCTTTTCTATTACTTCTCCTAATGCTGTATGTAGTCCTTCTTTTGTTGCATTTAATATGTTTACTTTATCTATTTCTTCTTGTGGTATAATTCCAATTCCATATGCTATTGCTTCTTTTTTTATTTCTTCATATAGTTTTTCTCTTCTTTTTGCTGTAACTTTTTTGGAGTCGTTTACGAATTCTAGCATTGAATCTCTTGGCATTACTACAGCACCTACAACTACAGGTCCGGCAAGTGGTCCTCTTCCTGCTTCATCTATTCCACATATGTATTTTATTCCTTCTTTATATAGATTTTCTTCGTATTTTTTTAGGTCTATAAGTCTTTTTATTTCTTCTTCTTTCATAATATCTCCATTTATTTTATATTTTTATTATTCTAATTTATATATTGTACTACTATTTTCTTCATTTACATATCCTTTAGTAATATATACTTCTTCTGTTTCATAGTTTACTATATAATATGAGTCTTTTTCATTTTGAATATCTAATTCCATTTCTTTTAAGTCTTCATTTCTTAAGGCATAATACTTGTCTAGTTTAGTACTATCTATAATATTTTTTGTAAGAAATTCTGAAATAATATGGTCTTCTTGCATTTCTGATAGTTTTTTTCCTTTTAGTCCTTCTTCATTATTATTTACTTTACTTGTTTCTTCTAATACTTTTGCCTTGCCTTTTATTACTAACATATTTGCTTTTATATCTACATTTTTTTCTTTTTTCATAAAGTTTGATACAAAATAATATGCTCCAAAGCATAGTGCTATTATACTAAGGATTATAAGTATGATTGCTATTATCCCCATTCCTGTTTCTTTTTTCATAGTGCCCTCCTATTATTTCTTTAGTATATATCATAAGAATTAAAAAGGCAAGTAGATTTTTCTACTTACCTAGACTATATTAACACACAGAAAAAGCCACTGCCAAAGTCTCTATTTCCAGTGACATAAAAATTCATTTATTCTATATGCATATTTTAGTATCTATACCCACATACTTCCATCTTTTGTTCGTACATTTGTCCCTTCTTTTCTTTGTAATTATATTATGTGCTATCATTTTTTATTTGTCCCTACTTCTGTTCAAACTCTTGCTTTTGTTGGCTCATTAATCTTTACTGCTGTCATTTTTTGTCTTAATTTTGGTTTATTAGGTATCTTACGATATATATACACAACCCATCTATTTTATTTTTTCTTTTTATTTATTACTTTTTATTTTATATCTCTTCTATTTCTTTTATTGTAAGTTTAGTTATCTCACTTATTTCTTCTTTATTCATTCCTTTTGCTTTTAGTTTTTTAGCAATTTCTATTTTTTCTTCT
>CALXQA010000082.1 GCA_944390335.1 uncultured Clostridia bacterium | reverse complement strand
TAATGGAAGAAAATAAAGAAATAAGAGAAGCAGTAGTAGAAGTACATAAAATGAGTAAAGATGAGAAGATAAGAAAACTAGCAGAATTAAGAGAAAAAGCCATAATGGACGAAAAAGAGATATATAGTACAGGATATCATAAGGGAGAAAAATCGGGATATAGTAAAGGCGAAAAATTAGGATATATAAAAGGAGAACAATCAGGATATAGTAAAGGACATTTAGAAGGAGAAAAGAACGAAAAAATAAAGATAGCAAAAATATTAAAAGAAAAAGGAATGAGCAAAGAAGAAATTAGTGAGATAACAAAGCTTTCAATAAAAGAAGTAGAAGAAATATAATATTAAAGAAAGTATACTAAACAGAAATCAATAGTAACGAAAAGAACATAATAAGTTTACAAACATTAAAGTGTATGATAAAATATATATACAATTTATAGAAAGAGGTGCTTATATATGTACAATCAAGAGACTATTAATGAATTACCAGCACGGGAATTGCTAAAAGAGATTTTACCACTTTTAGAGAGGTTAGCGAGAAAATACGAAGGTAAATCAGTCAAAGAAGTAAAATCTTTGACAAAGGAAGAAAACAGAATGATATATATAGAAGTCACTTTAGAAGGGGGCCTTTGCACTCTTTGGAAATTTAAAATTAGAGAAGGAGAATATCCAACAGTTCTGGATGGAATTTTGTTTTACTCAGAACAGATAATCTTTTAATTGTGAGCCTGGGCAGAGAGAATTTTCACTTTGCCCAGGCTTGCTTGATAAAAAGGTATAAATATGATATAAATTAGAGTAATATAAAAATAAAAGTGTTTTTAATAATAAAAAAATCGAGGAGATAATATGAATATTATATATGGAAGAAGTGGAACAGGTAAAAGTGAATATATATATAATAAAATAAAAGCAGATTTAAGTAGAGGAATAAATGAAAAAATATATATAATAACTCCAGAGCAATTTTCATTCACAGCAGAGAAAAAATTATTAGAAACTCTTGATGAAGGAGCTACAACAAATGTAGAAGTTCTATCATTTGAAAGAATGGCTTATAGAGTTATTAAAGAAACTTATGGAAATAGTATAAAAAATTTAGTAGGCTCAGGAAAAGCAATGATTATTTCTACGCTTTTAGAAGAATATCAAAAAGAATTAAATTTTCTAGGTAAAAATCAAGAAAACATAGATGTTATATTAACAGAAATAACAGAATTTAAGAAGCACAATATATCACCTTATATATTAGAAGAAAGAATTGAAAAAATAAAAGATAATTATTTAAAACTAAAATTAAAAGATATCTTATTAATATATTCTAAATTCAATGAAAGGATAGAGGATAAATATGTAGATGAAAATGATATATTAAGTATATTAGCAAAGAATATAAAAGAAAGTCATTTATTTGATAATACTATAATATATATTGATGAATTTGCAGGATTTACTAAACAAGAATACTTAGTAATTAAAGAAATATTAGATATAGCAAAAGAAGTATATATAACTGTATGCACTGATAGCTTAAAAGTAATAAATAGCCCAGAAGCAGATATATTCTATGATAATAAACAAACAATTCAAACATTAAAAACAATTGGAGAAATAGATAAAGAAATATATTTAGATACACCATACAGATTTAAAAACGAAGAACTAAAACATTTAGAAAAAAATATATTTGATATTCCATACACACAATATGAAAAAAATGTGGAAAATATAAGATTAACTATTGTAAAAAATGAATATGACGAAATAGAATATATAGCTAAAGAAATAATAAATTTAGTAAGAAAAAACAATTATAGATATAGAGATATAGGTATAATTACAAAAAATTTAGATACATATTCAAGTTTATGTAAGGCAATTTTTAATGAATATGATATACCGGTGTTTATAGATGAAAAAAAGGATATAACTAGTGATAACTTTATAAAATATGTTTTGTCCATATTAGATATATTTGCAAAAAATTGGTCATATGAATCTGTATTTAATTATTTAAAATCTGGAATGATTAAAATAGATAGAATTTATGAACTAGAAAAATATTGCTTAAAATGGAATATAAAAGGGAAAAAGTGGTATGAAAAAGAATGGTCTTTTGAAGTAGATGACAATTTTATAGATGAACAAAAAAGGATTATATTACCATTATTAGAATTAAAAAATAGCTTAAATTCATTAAAAACAGCTGATGAAATCAGTGAAAAACTATATGACTATATAATCTTAAATATTGATATAGATGAAAGCAAAATAAATGTAGAAAGCTATAATCTAGTCATTGACGTATTAGATGAAATTGTAGAACTTTTTAAAGGAGAAAAAGTCTCTTTTGATACATATATAAGATTATTAAAAACAGGTATATCAAATAAAGAATTAGGACAAATACCACAAACAAATGATAAAGTTACAGTAGGTGATATTAATAGATCAAAAACTCATAAAATCAAAGCTTTATTTATAATAGGAGTAAATGATGGTGTATTTCCAAGCAGAATAGATAGTGAAGGTTATTTTAATGATAAAGATAGGGAAATGCTAAAAAAAGAAGGATTAGAAATAGCAAAAGGCACAATAGAAAAAATGTATGAAGAAAACTTTAATATATATAAAGCATTTTCAACAGCAGAAGAAAAAATATATATATCATATCCAAAATCAGATTCAGAAGATAAGCCATTAAGAAAATCTAGTATGATAACCAGAATGCAAAAGATATTTCCAAAATTAATAGAAAAAGAATATATAAATGATGAAATTGATATATATACTAAAAGAGTAACTATGTCTAAACTTTTGCAATATATAAATAATATATATAATTTAGAAATAGAAGATGACAAAATAATAGAAAAATATATAAAAGAAAATCATATAAACGAAATATATAATTGGTATAAAAAAGATAAAGAATGGTCTTTAAAGCTAAATAGAGCATTAGAAGGTCTAGAATATACGAATTTACCTGAAAAATTAGATAAAGAAAATGTAAAAAAGCTATATGGTAATACACTTAATACAACTGTATCTAGATTGGAAAGCTATAGGTCATGTGGATTTTCATATTTTTTGAAATATGGACTAAAGCTTTCAGAAAAAGAAAAAATGAATATAAAGCCAATAGATACAGGTACATTCATGCATGATGTTATAGATACATTTTTTAAAGAAGTACAAAATGTAAAATCAATTAATGATGAAGAACTAAAAGAAAAATTAAATAAAATAATAGAAGAAAAATTAGAACTTCCAAGAAACTATATTTTTACTGCTAATGCTAAATACAGAAATTTAGTAACTAGACTTAAAAAAGTGATATTTTTATCAATGAGATATATCATTCAAAGTTTAAAAAATAGTAAATTTGATGTTTTAAAAACAGAACTTGAATTTGGAAATACAGATTATCCACCAATAGAAATGTATTTAGAAGATGGAAGAAAGATTTCAATTACAGGAAAAATAGATAGAGTAGATATAGCTAAAGATGCAAGTGGTAAATATATTAGAATAATAGACTATAAATCATCAACAAAAGATATTGAACTTAATAAAGTTATATCAGGCTTGCAACTTCAACTAATTACATATGTAGATGCATTATCTAAAAATAATAGTGAATTAGTGCCAGCAGGAGCATTATATTTTTCTTTAATAGAACCTAAACTTACTGGAGCTAAAAAAGATATGACTAAAGAAGAAATAGAAGAGATAATAAAGAAAAACTATAAAATGGATGGGCTTATCTTAGCAGATGTTAATGTAATTAGAATGATGGATGATAATTTAGAAGTAGGTAAATCAGATACAATTCCAGTTACATTAAATGATGATGGAAATATAAACTTTAAAAATTCAAAAGTTGTAACAAAAGAAGAATTTGAAGCACTTCAAAGCTATACAATAAAAATAATAAAAGAAATATCAAAAGAAATATTAGATGGTAATATAAAATTAAAACCATACTATATTGTTAGTGAAAAAAAATCACCTTGCACTTATTGTGAATATAAATCAATATGCCAGTTTAATCCAAGATTTGCAGGCAATGAATATTTATATGTAACAAACAAACCAAGACAAGAAATATTAGATGAAATTTGTAAAAGGAATAGTAAAACATAATGAAAAACGGATTAAAAATTATAGCAAGAATATTTTTTATAGTAGTAATGATAATACTTATAATATTTGTATATGATATAATCACTGCAAACAATAAATATAAAATAGAAGAAAAAAATTTAAAAATTCCTATATTTGTTTATCATGACATTGTAGAAAATGTAGAAGAAGTTCAATATGATTATATGCAAACAACTTATGAAACTTTCAAAAAACAAATAAATGGAATGATAAATTTAGGATATAAACCAATTAGCTATACAGATTTATTAGATTATGCAAATGGAGAAAAGAAGATAAGTAAGAAAAGCTTTTTAATAACATTTGATGATGGATATGCTGGAGTATATAAATATGCATATAAATTTGCTAAAGAAAAAAATATACCTATATCCAGTTTCTTAATAAACAGTAAAGTAGGAACTCCTGGTTACTATAATTGGGAAGAAGCTAAAGAAATGGATAGAAGTAACTTAGTAGGAATTTATTCACATAGCTTAAAACATGATGAATATGATAAATATTTGCCTAATGAATTGTTAAAAGATACAGAAGAATCAATAAAAGATATAGAAGATAATTTGGGGCATAGTATTAATAAGGTTTATACATATCCTTATGGATTATATAGTAAGGAAGGCAGTGAGTTACTTAAAAGTAAGGGGATTATTCAAAATTTGACAGATAATAAAATAAATCAGAGTAAAAACTTAGATATGTATGGACTCCATAGAATGTATCCATTAAATGACCCAGTATGGAAAATTATATTAAAAATAGAGTATAGAGCTATAAAATATGGATAAATAAATATTAATAAAATGGTAATAAAAGGAGAGATAAATGCTTGTAAGCCTTGATACTGTATATATATATATATATATATCGTAAGATTTAATGAAAAAAATTTAAACATAGAAAAAAGTAAAAAAGCTATGTATTTTAGACGTATGTAAAATATATGGCTTTTTTATATGATTGGGAATAAAAAAAGTGTAAATGGAAATAAATAAGTATAAATAAAATACAAGATAGCAAGTAAAAATACTTGCAAGCACAAAATCATTATGATATAAATTAAGTTAATAAAGACTAAAGAAAATAATAAATAAACAAAGGAGGCATAAAAGTGAAAATAAATATTATAAAGAAAAAAGAAGAAATAAAAGGAATAACACTAGTAGCATTGGCCGTAACAATAATAGTTTTACTAATTCTAGCAGGAGTTGTAATTTTATTTACTCTTGGAGAAAATGGAATATTTAAAAGAGCAAAAGAAGGAGTAGAAATTTATCAAAATGAAGTTGAAAAAGAAAAAGTAGAATTAGATAAAGTAATGAACTATATAGATGATTACAATAATGGAAGTAGTAAAGAAGATGAAGAATCATTATTAGAAGTAGAAGAATCAATAAAAAATGGAATAATATATAAAGAAAACACAACGATATATGATAAATACAAAAATCCAGTAAAAGTACCAGAAGGATTTAAATTAGCAGCCGATTCAGGAACAGATGTAACACAAGGAATAGTAATAGAAGATGTAGAAGCGGGAGATGAAGATACTAAAGGAAATCAATATGTATGGATCCCAATAGGGAAAATAAAAATTAGTGAAACATCAGAAACTAAAAACATAACATTA
>CALXQA010000081.1 GCA_944390335.1 uncultured Clostridia bacterium | reverse complement strand
TTAGCATCAGATGAAAAAATAAGAGAATGGTCAAAAGGAGAAGTAAAAAAGCCAGAAACAATAAACTATAGAACATTAAAGCCAGAAAAAGATGGTCTATTTTGCGAAAGAATATTTGGACCAGTAAAAGACTGGGAATGTCATTGTGGAAAATATAAAAGAATAAGATATAAAGGAGTAGTATGTGATAGATGTGGTGTTGAAGTAACAAAATCTAAAGTCAGAAGAGAGAGAATGGGACATATAGAACTTGCAGCACCAGTAGCACATATATGGTATTTTAAAGGAATACCAAATAGAATAGCCCTAATGCTAGACATATCACCTAGAGCAGTAGAAAAGATAGTATATTTTGCATCATATATAGTAACAGACAAAGGAACATCTAATTTAGATAAATGTCAAGTATTAAGTGAAAAAGAATACCATGAAGCAGAAGAAAAATACGGCGTAGGTTCATTTAAAGCAGAAATGGGAGCAGAAGCTTTAAGAAAGCTATTAGAAGAAATAGATGTAGAAAAATTATCAGAAAAGCTAAAAAAAGAATTAGTAAAAGCAAGCGAGCAGAAAAAAGCAAAAATAATAAAAAGATTAGATACAGTAGATTCATTTAGACAATCAGGAAATAGACCTGAATGGATGATAATGAATGTAATACCAGTAATTCCACCAGATTTAAGACCAATGGTACAACTAGATGGTGGTAGATTTGCTACATCAGATTTAAATGATTTATATAGAAGAGTTATAAACAGAAATAACAGATTAAAAAGATTACTAGAATTAGGAGCACCTGAAATAATTGTAAGAAATGAAAAAAGAATGTTACAAGAATCAGTAGATGCCCTAATAGATAACTCAAGACGTGGAAGACCAGTAACAGGAGCAGGTGGAAGAGCATTAAAATCATTATCAGATTTACTTAAAGGAAAACAAGGAAGATTCCGTCAAAACTTACTTGGAAAACGTGTTGACTACTCAGGACGTTCAGTTATAGTTGTAGGACCAGAACTAAAAATATATCAATGCGGTGTACCAAAAGAAATGGCTGTAGAGTTATTTAAACCATTTGTAATGAAAGAACTAGTTGCTAGAAACCTAGCACATAACATAAAAAATGCAAAAAGAATGGTAGAAAGACTAGATCCATCAGTATGGGAAGTACTAGAAGATGTTATAAAAGACCATCCAGTAATGCTAAACCGTGCACCAACACTTCATAGACTAGGTATACAATCATTTGAACCAGTACTAGTAGAAGGAAGAGCAATAAAACTACATCCTTTAGTATGTACAGCATTCAATGCAGACTTCGATGGAGACCAAATGGCTATACACTTACCATTATCACCAGAAGCACAAGCAGAATCAAGATATTTAATGTTATCTACAAATAACCTATTAAAACCAACAGATGGTGAACCAATAACAGAACCATCACAAGACATGATTTTAGGAGCATACTATCTAACTATGGAAGTAGAAGCAGATCCTAATGATTCAGTAGAAGAGCAAATAAGAAAAGGAACATTAGGAGCAGGAATGTACTTCTCATCACCAGAAGAAGCAGAAATGGCATATGCAAACCATGACTTAGGAGTACATGCTAAAGTACATGTAAGAATGGCAGAGTTAGATGAAAATGGAAAAGAAATATCACATGGAATGATAGAAACAACAGTAGGAAGAATAATATATAATAAAGGAATACCACAAGATTTAGGATTTGTAGATAGAAGTAAAGAAGAAAATAAATTTGAACTAGAAATAAACTTTACAACAGCTAAAAAGCAATTAAAACAGATAATAGCAAAATGTATAGATGTACATGGACTAGATAGAACAGCAACACTTCTTGACTATATAAAATCAACAGGATATAAATACTGTACAACAGCTGGAATGACAGTATCAATAGATGACGTAAAAGTACCAGATGAAAAAGCACAAGACTTACAAGAAGCACAAGAAGAAGTTGATAAAGTTACAAAACAATATGTGCGTGGATTAATAACAGATAATGAAAGATATGCAAATGTAATAAAAATATGGGAAAAAGCAACTGATAAAGTTGCAGATGCAATGCAAAATAACTTTGATAGCTTAAACCCAATATATATGATGTCTAAATCAGGAGCGCGTGGTAATATAAGCCAGTTAAGACAAGTAGCAGGTATGCGTGGACTTATGGCAAGTACAACAGGAAAAACAGTAGAAATACCAATAAAATCATCATTCCGTGAAGGATTAGACTCACTAGAATATTTCATATCAGCACATGGAGCACGTAAAGGACTATCAGATACAGCTCTAAGAACAGCAGACTCTGGATACCTAACAAGAAGACTAGTAGATGTATCACAAGACTTAATTATAAGAGAAGATGATTGCCATACAACAGAAGGATTAGAAGTATATGCAATAAAAGATGGAAATCAAGTAATAGAAAGCTTAGAAGAAAGATTAATAGGAAGATATCCACTTGAAGATATAAAAGATCCAAGTACAGGAGAAATATTAGCTACTACAGATAAACTAATAACAGAAAAAGTAGCTAAGAAAATAGTAGCAAGTGGAATAGAAAGAGTAAAAGTACGTTCACCACTTAACTGTAAGACAAAACATGGAATATGTGCTAAATGTTATGGAATGAGTTTGGCAACACGCGAACTTATAACAATAGGAGAAGCAGTAGGAACAATAGCAGCACAATCAATAGGAGAGCCAGGTACACAGCTTACAATGAGAACAATACACTCAGGAGGTGTAGCAGGTGTAGCAGATATTACACAAGGTCTTCCTAGAGTAGAGGAGCTATTTGAAGCTCGTAAGCCAAAGGGATTAGCAATAATTTCAGAAATAGAAGGAACTATTAAAATTTCAGAAGTTAAGAAAAAGAAAGAAGTTACAGTAGTATCTAAAGACAATGCTAAAACATATTCAATACCATTTGGAGCAAAACTATGTGTTCAAGAAGGTGACCATATAGAAGTAGGAGATCCAATTACAGAAGGTTCAATAAATCCTAATGAGATATTAGCTATAAAAGGACCAGAAGGAGTACATGAATACCTAGTACAAGAAATACAAAAAGTATATAGAAACCAAGGTGTTGATATAAATGATAAGCATATAGAAGTTATAGCAAGACAAATGCTTAAAAAAGTAAGAATAGAAGATAATGGAGACAGCAATTTACTTCCAGGTTCATTAGTAGATATAAACGAACTAGAAGAAATCAATAATGAATTAGAAAAAGAAGGAAAGAAACCAGCAACAGGAAAAAGAATCTTACTAGGAATTACAAAAGCAGCATTAGCAACAGATAGTTTCTTATCAGCAGCATCATTCCAAGAAACAACAAAAGTATTAACAGAAGCAGCAATAAAAGGAAAAGTAGATGACTTAATAGGACTAAAAGAGAATGTTATAATAGGTAAGTTAATACCAGCAGGAACAGGAATGTTAAGATATCAAAATACACACATAAGTACTGAAGAAGTAGAAGATGGTGCAGAAAAAGAAAGCTTAAAAGAAGCTATAAAAAATCAATAAAAAGTAAAACAATCAATGGTAAAAATGCTATTGGTTGTTTTCTTTTTTGTGAAAATAAATAATAAAGAATAAAAAGAAATAGAGTAATAATAAAGTAAAAAAATAAGAATAATCTAAAAATATAGACAAAGTACAATAATGAATATATGTGCATAAAATAAAATAGGTGATAATATGAAATTAGGTTTAAGCTTATCAGGAGGAGGAATAAAAGGGATAGCACATATTGGAGCAATAAAAGCACTAGAAGAAGAAAATATAAAATTCAGCTATATTTCAGGAACATCATCAGGAAGTATAGTAGCAATGCTTTATGCATGTGGATATAATGTAGAAGAAATGTACAATATTTTTTATAAATATTCTAAAAGTATACACTATGTAGACTGGGTAAATATAAAGAAGTTCTTTCTAAACATACTTACTGGTAAAGGAATAAAAATAGATGGATTAAATAGTGGAACAAAAATATATAAACTTGTAAATGAAATCTGTAAGAAAAAGAATATAAAAAACATAAAAGAAGTAAATAAACCATTAATAATACCAGCCGTAAATATACTTAATGAGAATTTATATATATTTACAAATATGAATGCGGGCTATATGGATATAAAAAATAATAATGATAATATAAAATACATAAATAATGCAGATGTAGGAAAAATTGTGCAAGCAAGCTGTAGCTATCCAGGAATATTTTCTCCATGTAAATTTAAAAATGAACTCTTAGTAGACGGAGGAATTGCAGAAAATTTACCTTGGAGAGAAACAAAAAAGGCAGGAGCAGATAAAGTTTTAAGTATAGTATTTTCTGATAAAAAACAAAAAGATTGTTGTAATAACATAATAGAAGTACTAAGTAAATCATTTTCAATAATATGTAAAGAATTGTCAAAATATGAATGGGATGGAACTGATTATTTATTAAATATACAGACTGATAATGTAGGGTTACTAGATAAAAGAAAAATGAATCAGTTATATACAGAAGGATATAATCAAACAAAGAAGAAAATAAAAGATATTAAAGAAAAGTTAAGGCTGTAAAATCAAAAATTAGATAGATCAGGTGAATAAGTAATTAAATAGTCTTGAAAATATATAGAATTAAAAGTATAATAAAAAGGTTCTAGCATAAGCTAGTTTATATAAATATTTTCCTTTATTTTCAGGAGGTGAACTAAATAATATATTTTATCAAATAAGAAAGAGGTAGAGGAAGATGAAGCACATAAGAAAAGAATTGTTAGCACTTATGATAGGATTTTTGGTAGCATATTCATGGCAGTTATTTTCTATCATTTTGTGTTACACAATTGAGCCACAAGAAAGATTAATTGCCAAAACTGTTTTAATACCGAATATTAAAGTACAATGTTTAATAATGCCAATTATATCTTGGGTATTAATGGGAATATTTAGGGTAAAATGGTATTCTATTTGGCTAAATATTTCACTTTGCATAATGGCACTACTTTCACCATTTGCAGCTATAATATCAATAGCATTTGCACTAGTACCAGACTGGTTAGAAAGTAGAGACTTTTGGCTAGGGGCTATATCTATATCGTTATCATTTATGATAATTATGGTAATGATTTTAATATATGAGAAAATGAAGGAAAGAAATTGAACTAATAAATATTGGTTCAAAAATAGTCTGAATTGATAAAATATTGATTCAGACTATTGGCATAAAATTACCCTGTAACATCATAAAATCTATTGTTAATTAAATAATTCTGTGTTAATATATACTTGGAATATAGATGAGAGTATATAAGAAAAACAAGAACAATAAAAAGAGTGTTATACATATTAGGAGGAAATATGGCAGGAATAGGAATAGGAGAAAGTGATTTTAAAGCATTACGAATAAGACAAAACTACTATATAGATAAAACAATGTATATAAAAGATATAATAGATAATGAATCAAGAGTAATATTAGTAACAAGACCAAGAAGATTCGGAAAAACATTAAATATGAGTATGTTAAAATATTACTTTGATTGTAGACAAAAAGATAATATAGAATTATTTAAAGGCTTAAAAATCCTAAAAGAAGAAGAAAAATATACATCAAAATTAGGAGCATATCCAGTAATATACATAACACTTAAAGATGTTCAAGATAGAAGTTTTGAAAACATGTTATTAAATTTAAAATCAACTATGATAAATGTATATCAAGAACATAGATATTTGTTAGAAAGTAGTAAAATATATCCAGAAGAAAAAGAAAAAATAACAGATATTCTATTTGGAAGAGAAAATGAAATAATATTAAAAAATAG
>CALXQA010000080.1 GCA_944390335.1 uncultured Clostridia bacterium | reverse complement strand
TTTTATTTCTTCTATGTCTATTTTTTCTTCTTTATTAAACCTTACGATATATATATATATATATATATACAGCCCCAACGGTTTTAAGCATTTTTTTACTCCTTCTTTAATCTCTTATTTTACTTTTCTATTATAGTTATTCTATCTATTATTTTTTATTAGTATTATATTTTAATTGCTATATTATTTATATATTTATTATTCATATTTGTCAATCATATTTTACACTTTTTACATCTAATTTATTCGTATTCTACCATATTTTTCTATATTATTTGACTTTTTTTGTATTATGTGATATACTTAAAAGTACCAATTTTTTTTGAATAAGGGGGGCTTTCCCATGTGGGAAAATGAAATTCGAACAGCGGAGTATCGTGGTGCATCTGCCAATTTACTGCATCACATTCTCACTAATAAGCCTATTGGTGATTTTGATAAGCTTGAATTAGGAAAAAAATACATAATAGAAGATGTATTTTCTCCTGTTACAGGTTTTACATTCTACAAGTTCAAGGGCTTACCTGGTTGGTATCCAGCTGGATCCTTCCGTGTTCAAAAGGTATTCAGATTTGAACCTGTACCCGCTTCGAACTAAAGCAATTATCCCACCGGTTTTCCGGTGGGATGTTGCTTTTTATTATTTTTATTTCTTTTTTACTTCTTTATTATTTTTATTTTTTTACTCTTTTATTATTTTATTCTTTTTTTACTTTTACTTTAATTTTCTATTTTATTTTTATCTTTTTCTCATTTTTGTTTTTTATATTTATTTAATTTTTTACTTCTCATTTTCTTTTTTATCTTACCTTTATTTCTTACTCCTATTTATTCTATTCCTAAATACTCATTATATGTTTGTTCTTTATCAATAAGACCATCATTTCTTATATCCAATATTCTATCAGCCACTGTTTGCATTAATTGGTGGTCATGTGATGTAAATATAAGATTGCCTGTAAACTTCTTCATACCTTCATTTAAAGATGTTATAGCTTCCATATCTAAATGGTTAGTAGGCTCATCAAACATAAGGAAATTAGCACCAGATAGCATCACTTTAGAAAGTACACATCTTACCTTTTCACCACCAGATAAAACTTTTACATTTTTAAGAGCCTCTTCACCTGAAAATAACATTCTACCTAAGAAACTCCTTACATAAGTCTCATCTGGATCTTTAGAATACTTTCTTAACCAATCTGTTATACTCTCATCATCATTAAATAAATAGCTATTATCTTTTGGAAAATAACTTTTTGTAATAGTAGTTCCCCATTTTATTTCTCCAGTATCAGGCTCCATTTCTCCTGCAAGTATTTGAAATAATACAGTTATAGCATTTTCATTTTCTGCTAACACTGCTATTTTATCTTTATCTTTTACTTTAAAAGAAATATTATTTAAAATCTTTTCACCATTAATAGACTTAGATAAATTCCTAACCTCTAAAATCTCATTACCAGGAAGCCTATCAGGTTTAAAATCAATATATGGATACTTTCTATTAGATGGTTTAATTTCATCTAGTTGTATTTTCTCTAGTGATTTTTTTCTTGAAGTAGCCTGTTTAGATTTAGATGCATTAGCACTAAATCTAGCAATAAATTCTTGAAGTTCTTTTATTTTCTCTTCTTTCTTCTTATTTTGTTCTCTCATCTGTTTTTGTATAAGCTGGCTAGACTCATACCAGAAGTCATAGTTACCTGGATAAACCTTAATTTCCCCATAATCCACATCACATATGTGGGTACATACTTTATTTAAGAAATACCTATCATGTGACACTACAATAACAGTATTTTCAAAATTAATCAAAAACTCTTCAAGCCAAGAAATAGTTTTTAAATCCAAGTCATTAGTAGGCTCATCTAATAAAAGTATATCTGGGTTACCGAATAAAGCCTGTGCTAAAAGCACTTTAACCTTTTCCTTAGCCTCAATTTCACTCATCATTTTATAGTGATTCTCTGGTGAAATTCCTAAATCATTTAATAACTGTTCTGCATCAGACTCTGCATTCCAGCCATCAAGTTCTGCAAACCTCTCTTCAAGTTTAGCAGCCCTCATTCCATCTTCTTCTGAAAAATCTGGCTTTGCATATATTTCATCTTTCTCAGTTTTTATTTTATATAATTCTTTATTACCCATAATAACAGTATCAATAACTGAATAATTTTCAAAAGCAAAGTGATCCTGATTTAAAACAGAAATTCTTTCTATTTTATCTTTACTAACATCACCCTTACTAGGTTCTAATTCACCTGATAAAACCTTTAAAAAAGTAGACTTACCAGTTCCATTAGCACCTATAATGCCATAACAACATCCTTTATTAAACTTAATACTTACATCTTCGTATAAAACTCTTTTCCCAAACCTTACTGTTACATTATTTGCTGATAACATGTTTTACCTCCTTAATAATCCTTTCTTATTCAATAATATTACTGTAACTGCTGTTATTAAAATTGCAAATACACATAATATCCAAAAACCATATTTTGAAATCTCAAAAGGAACCTCTACATTCATTCCCCAAAGAGAAGCAATTAATGTTGGTATAGATATTATTATTGTAATTGATGTTAATAACTTCATAGTTTCATTTAAATTATTAGAAATAACTGATGAATAAGCATCCATTGAACTATTTAATACATCAGTATAAATCTTACTCATCTCAATTGCCTGTTTATTTTCTATTATAGCATCTTCTAGTATGTCTTCATCATCTTCATATAACTTTATATTTCTAATCTTTACAGTCCTCTCCATTACAGCTTCATTTGCCCTTAGAGATGTTGTTATATATACAAGAGACTTTTCTATATCTAGTAATTTCAATAACTCTTGATTTTGCATAGATTTTTTTAAAGTATACTCTGTCATTTCTGTTTCATCATTTATTAATTTTAAAGTAGTTAAGTAACTTGATGAAACTTTAAACATAATTTGCAATACAAACCTACTCTTTTTATATGTTGCAAAACCTTTAACTCTACCCAAGGCAAAATCCTCTATTAAAGACAATGTTTTTAAAGACACAGTAATTATACATTCATCTCTCACAACTATTATACCTATTGGCATAGTAGTATAAATCTCTCTATCTCTTTCTTTTTCTCTAGTTGGTATATCTAGTATAAACAAAACAGTATCATCATCTTCTTCATAATCAATTCTAGCCTTTTCTTCACTATCTAATGAATATCTTATAAAGTCCTCTTGTATATTTGCATATTCACATACATTTTTTATCTCCGCTTCACTTGGAGATGTCATATTAATCCAACACCCTTTTTGAAAATTATTTATTTCACTAAGTATATTTGTCTCTAAATCTGTTTGATATATTTTTATCACACTATGACCTCCTGAATATTGTAATTATTTTTTCATTTTTTTGTTTTTTTATCTATTTTTCATTTACTTTTATTTATTTTCCTTTAATTAAATAATTCTAATCTTTTAATACTTTAATAATTATATTTTTATTTAGTATAATGATTAATATAATTATTTGACTTACTTATATTTTCTATATAATTTTTTCTTTTATACAATCTTTTGCAGCTATAAAGAAAGATAATACCATTTGTCCTATTATTTTCTTATCCTTTTCATCTATATGTTTATATGTTTTAAGAATAATACCGATATTCTTTGGCCAAGCATTCATAAATTCTTTAAAAGTTTTTGCTTTTGTAGTAGTTACTACTTCATACATTAAGTTTATAAAATTACCTCTTTGTTCTGGTGTAGTTGTTTTTAGCCAATTTCTAACTGTTTCATTTATCATTTCACTACCATTTGTAATCTTATCTTCTTTTATAAAGCTTGTCCCTAAAACCTGCCATGAATAAATATCATGTTGCATTATTCCCTTTTGCATGCTCTTTACTATTACATAATCTTCTTCATGTTCTAAAAGCCTTCCAATAATAGATGATTGTGGTATATATGTATGTACCTTTTTTATAATATTTTTGTATTCTTCCTTTTCAATAATGGATTTATCAAAACCAGGTCCATCGTGATTAGTTACATCAATTATTCTTTTTTGAATTGATTTAGGACTAAATACAGCTGAATATACAGCAATATTTCCACCTTTTGAATGTCCACCTAAATGCATCTTTTCTGTATATTTTTTAGATATTTTCTTTATATATTTTAACCCTTCTAATTGCGAAGGAATATTTACCATATAACTTAAATTAAAATCTTCTTTCCAACCCAATAATGTATTATCAGTTCCTCCATATGATAAATACATCTCTCCTTCTCCTAAATGTATTATTATTGCTACAAACTGTTTTTCCTTCTTATAATCTGTAAGTGCGTAATAATCTGAAACCAAAAGATTCTTAAACCTTTCTGACAAACCAATTTCTTTAATCAATTTTTTATCATCTGGCATATTAAAAGAATCTTCATCTATCTTTTCAAACTTTTTAGATAAGCTTTCTATACTTTCATTTTCTTTAATTTCTATCTTTTCAAATGGAAGATATGAAAATCTAGATAATATAATATTATCTAATTCATTAAACTTAGAATTAGTTAACTCTATATCTCCTCTCCACGCTATATAATCTAATATGTTAGACACTTCATACCTCCGATACTTAATATATATTTACATATATTTATATATATACTCTATATGCATATGTTCCTTATATTTTTAATGTTAATATTCTGTATTATTTATTATTAATTGTTTATTATTAATTATTTCAATCATACTGAAAGATTTTTCAAAAATAAGTAAAATCTTTCACTACATTTATTTTACATATTAACATTAATAATTTCTATTAATATCATCTAACGATTCCATTAACAAAAAATCTTTTAATTTAATATGTTTTATCACACTTGTCGAATAATCTATATCATCATTTGTAATAATTATCTTTTGTGAGAAATTATCAATATTAGTAAATGCAGAAAATTCACGATTGTATGTCTTATCATCTGCTAAGCTATATGCAACTTGAACATAATATTGTTTATTATTTTTTTTAACTAAAAAATCTA
This sequence comes from uncultured Clostridia bacterium, assembly GCA_944390335.1. Classification (GTDB taxonomy): domain Bacteria; phylum Bacillota; class Clostridia; order TANB77; family CAG-508; genus CAG-793. Next base: position 1,066 of record CALXQA010000080.1, on the reverse strand, counting down.
TTTCTCTACCATTATTATTAAATACATTTACATTATATCCCATATAGATTAGCTCATTATATACTATATTTTCCAGATTATGAGTTAAGTCATATCTATTATCCATGCATCTGATTGAATTAAATGCAACGTCTTCATCATATATTTTAGAATAATATGCAAGTTCACTTTTTGTTTTAGAAGAATATTGTTTTACCTTTTCTATCACATATGCCTCTTCTAAATATCCTAAATACTTAATAATTGTATTTATAGAACATTGTTCATTCTTTCCTTTTATATAATTATGAATAGATTTTGCAGAAATAATTCTGCTATTAGAACGCAAAATATAGTTAACAAAATTTTTAAATAAATTTTCCTTTTTTATTTTATATCTATTAATTAAATCATTTATAACTATTGTATCATCTAAATCATTTAAGTACTTTATTTGAGCTTCTTTTGTATTTAATTCGAATCTTTTAGGAAATCCTCCCCATATAAGGTAATCTGTGATAGAAGCTTCTTTTCCCAACTCTTGAGTATATTCTAAAATTTCTTTATATACAAATGGTCTTATTCTAAAAGAAACATATCTTCCACTTAATTCTTTTGTAAACTCCCTTGATAATAATTTAGAATTCGACCCAGTTATAAATAAAGAGTTATTATATAGTCTCAAAGTTTTACATGCATCTTGCCATTTATCAACCATTTGTACTTCATCTAGGAATATATAACACTTTCCTTCTTTTCTATTTTCCTCAACATATTTTATTAATTTATCACTATCTGTAATATTAGCAAGTACTCTTTTATCTTCAAAATTTAAGTATATTACATTATTCGTTTTTTGCAGTATTTCTTCTCTTATTTGCTCCATTATAATTGATTTTCCACAACGTCTTATTCCTGTTATTATTTTTATTAAATCTGATTCGTAAAAATCTCGAATTGAATTTATATAATGCTCTCTATAAATCATATTCTCACCTCTCCTATATTCTACTGAAAGATTTTCAATTTGTCAACAAAAACTTTCACTATGAGTGAAAGTTTTAATAAATTCAACCAAGAGGGACGG
>CALXQA010000079.1 GCA_944390335.1 uncultured Clostridia bacterium | reverse complement strand
AAATATGGATTTTTATCTTACTTTATGATAATATAAAGAAAAATATTTAGGAGGAATAATTTTAATGTGGGGAGACATTGCAATAGCATTCTTATTAGCATTTATAACATCATTTGTTATGGTACCATATACAATTAAACTTGCAAAAAAGGTAGGAGCAATAGATTATCCTTCTGATAGAAGAGTAAATAAAAGACCAATACCAAGAATAGGAGGAATAGCAGTTGTATTAGGATTCTTAGTATCAGCAATATATTTAATAGTTACTATGTCAATAGAAGGAAGCTTGGAATTAAATAATGAAGAAAACTATAAAATGAAATTGCTAGGACTACTATTAGGAATTATAGTATTAGGAATATTTGCTTTATTAGATGATATAAAAAATTTAAAACCATGGCAAAAGCTAATAGCACAAATAGTAGCAGCAACAATAGTATATATATTTGGAATAAGAATAGATGAGATAAATGAAATAACAATACATCCGGTACTTAGCTTTATATTAACAATAGGCTGGATAGTAGGAATAACAAATGCAATAAACTTAATAGATGGCTTAGATGGACTTTCATCAGGAATATCACTTATATCATGTATATCTTTATTAATAATATTTGCAACAAATGAATCACCACTTATATCAATAATATTAATAACAGCACTAGCAGGTTCAATAAGCGGATTTTTACCATTTAATTTAAATCCAGCAAAAACATTTATAGGTGATATAGGAGCACAATTTCTAGGCTTTAGTTTAGCTACAATTTCAATACTAGGAGTAGCAAAAACAGTTACATTAGTAGTCTTAGTAGCACCTATATTAGTACTAGCACTACCAATATTTGATACAATATTTGCAATTATAAGAAGAATAGTAAAAGGAAAATCAATAAAAGCAGTATTTCAGGCAGATAAAGGACATCTTCATCATAGGCTAATGAAGAGAGGATTTTCACAAAAACAATCAGTAGCAATACTATATGGTGCAAGTGCAACTCTTGGTATGTTTGCAGTAATATTAATAGATGATGGAATATGGAAAGCATTATCATTTGCATTAATAGTAATAGCAGTAATAGCAGTTGGATATAAAGAATTAAAAGATTTTAAAAATGAAGAGATAAAAAGTATAAAAGAAAACAGAAGAAAAAATAAAAAAGAAGATAATGAAAAATAAAAAGGAGAAATAAATGGACGAAGAAAGCTTAATTAGTCCGAATGTAAATGATGAAATAGAATCACAACAGGAAAATGTATTAAGACCAAAAACATTAAGTGAATATATTGGACAGACAAAAGTAAAGGAAAACATGAAAGTATATATAGAAGCTGCAAAAAAAAGAGAAGAACCACTTGACCATGTACTTTTGTATGGACCACCAGGACTAGGAAAAACAACTTTAGCAAATATAATATCACATGAGATGAATTCTAATTTAAAAATAACATCAGGACCAGCAATAGAAAAACCAGGTGATTTGGCAGCACTTCTTACAAACCTTTCAGAATTCGATGTACTATTTATAGACGAGATACATAGACTAAATAAAAGTGTAGAAGAAATACTTTATCCAGCATTAGAAGACTTTACACTAGATATAATAATAGGAAAAGGACCTAGTGCAAGATCAATAAGGCTAGATTTACCTAAATTCACATTAATAGGAGCAACAACTAGAGCAGGTTCACTTACAACACCACTTAGAGACAGATTTGGAATAGTAGAAAGATTAGAACTATACAATAGTGAAGAACTAACAACAATAGTAAAAAGGTCAGCTAATATTTTAGATATAGCTATAGAAAATGAAGCGGCAGTAGAAATAGCAAAACGTTCAAGAGGAACACCAAGAATAGCAAATAGATTATTAAAAAGAGTAAGAGACTATGCAGCAGTATTAGGAAATGGTACAATAACAATAGATATAGCAAAAATCGCATTAAATAAGTTAGACATAGATGACATGGGACTTGACTCAATAGACAGAAGACTACTTAGAACACTAATTGAAAAATATAAAGGTAGAGCAGTTGGGATAGAAACATTAGCTACAACACTTGGAGAAGAAATAACAACTATAGAAGATGTATACGAGCCATATTTAATACAAATAGGGTATATATCAAGAACGCCAAGAGGAAGAATAGCATTACCAGATGCATATAAACATCTAGGTATAGAGTATATTGAAGAAAACTAATATTAAGAGGAAATAAATATGAAATCAAAAGAAAATATAATAGGGGATATCAAAGAATACTTAAAGGACTTTTCAAAATACATACTAGTATTTATAATTGTGCTTTTTGTATTTTTGTTATCATTATTTCTATCAAGCCTAATTCCATCAAAATATATTGAAGAAAATGTTAGAAAATCATCAGAAATATTGAAAAAAGACGGAGAAAAAGTAACAATAGATTTAGGATATAAAGAAGAAAACTTATTCTATTTTACAGATGCCATAATGCTTAATACCGCATATTCAATAGACTCTAACTACCCTATAAAATCAATGCTGCTAGATAGAAAAAACTATATACCAGGTCAAACACAAATAGAACATGAAGAAGCTAAATATCATATAGGGACAAGTCCAAAATATGTAGATGAATACCATAACACTTATCAAGTAGAAGAACTATATGGATTAATGCATGGAGAAAATATAGTTGATTCATATGAATATACAAGGTATTGGCATGGATATTTAGTATTTTTAAGACCTCTTCTTCTAATTATGGACTTAGGAGGTATTAGAATATTACTTCAAGCATTAATATTTATACTTTGTATATCACTTATAATATTAATAATAAAAAGAATAAATATAATAACAGCAATAATTTATATGATATCCTTATTACTTTTAAACTTAAATATACTCGCAAACTCAATGAGTGATGTAATAACATTTATAATAGCTTTAGTTTCAGCAATATTTATACTAGTAAAAAAAGGACAATTTATAAGGCCGGCATTAGTATTTATGGTAATAGGCTCAGTAACAAGCTTTTTAGACTTATTAACAACACCAATAGTAACAATAGGATTAACACTTCCTTTATATATTTTGCTAAATATAAAAAGAGAAAATAAAGACTTAGTAAAAGAATTTATAAAAAGCATAATAGCATGGTGTATAGGATATGGACTAATGTGGGTATGCAAATGGATAATAACAGATATTATTCTGAATAAAAATGTTATAGAAAATTCGATAAACCAATTACTGTACAGAATAGGTGATAAAAGTAATGGAAATATAGAGATACCAATTTTAAATGTAATAATGAAAAACTTATATTTTTGGAAAATTACAATACCAGAAATGCTAATTGGAATAATACTAATATATATTTTAGTTGGAATAGGAATAGAAATATATAATCAAAAAATAAAAAAAGTAAAAACAGAAAAAATAGACATTATAAAAGTTATAATATTTTTAATACTTGCTATATCACCATTTGTATGGTACTCAGTTATAAAAAACCATTCATATGTACATTCATTTTTCACTTATCGAGATTTAATTGTATTTATATTAAATATACAGATAGCAGTTACATTATATTTTGGATATTATGAGAATGAAACTATTAAAAGAAATAATAATTAAAACTAATAATTTTAATAATAAAAATAATAAAAAAAAAGAGGAAGAAAAATATGAGTATACAAGGGATAATATATGTAATATCAACTTTAATTTTAATGGTAAGTTTTATACTTATAAAAAAGATTGGAAGAAAAATCAATATAGTATCAATGATAGGAGTAACAATTTTATTAGATTTATGCTATAATGCATTTCTTTGTTATTTACTTACATTTTTTAATATATCAAATAACTTATATACTTTATCTATTATTAATCTTTTAATATCTGCAATATTTATAGTAAAAATAGTCAAAAAGAAGAAAAACAATGAAAAGAATGATAATCAAATAGATAATAATAAAAATGAAATACTAAAATCAGAAGAAAATGTAAATAAAGAAAATATAAATGCAAAAAAGAAAAATATACAGACATATTATATTGATAAATTAGATGTTTTTGCAGTAATAGTATTATGTATAATAACAGTAACAGTAGGGATAATAAACTTTGGTATACCATTTAATATAAAATATGAATCGGGAGACTCATCAGTGCATTTCTTATCATCAATAAAATTTATGCAAGACGAAGAATTGCTAACAGATTCAGAAGATGAAGTATATGATTTTTCAGTAAGAAAATTTGCATCTTATGTAAATTCTGGACTTTTAATGAAATGTTTTGAAAATAAAATAGATATTGAAGATAATTATATTATATTTATTTTATTTGGAATATTTGTGTTATTTTTGACAGGTTGCTTATTATATATTGTATTAACAAGATTTATAAAAAGTAATAATAATAAAATATTAGCATTAATATTTAGTGTAGTTTGTACATTAGGATATCCACTAAATAGTCTTTTATTTGGATTTGAATATATGAGTCTAGGCCTTGCTATAATGCTGGGAATTATAGAAATAATTTTGTTATGTGCAAAAGATAAAATGAAACTATCATATATGATAATTAGCTTATTTTTACTAAACTTTGGACTATTTTGTTCATACTATATGTTTGTACCTTTTATATATGCAGCTGAATGGATATATTTTTGTATATATAACTATAGAAAAAATAAGAAAATATTCACAAAAAATAATGTACTTGTACTTTCTATAACATTAATATTACCTTTTATATTAGGATATATTTATCACTTTATGCCTAATATCTATCAAATACTAAAAAATGCGGATGTAAATTCAAATGTAAATATTGCAAAACAAACATTAGAAAATGGCTTTAAAACTGGAGGATATATTTATACTAATTTATATTCAAACTTTATACTATTAATACCATTTTCATTATATGTAATATTTAAAAAATTTAAGGAAAATACATTATTATCTCTAATGTTTATTTTTAATATTTTATTTATATTAATATTATATATAGGAAATAAGTTTGAGCAAGTTTCTGATTATTATTTAGCTAAAAATTATTTTACACTTTGGATTCTAATGTTCATTTTGAACTTTAGAGGTTTTATGTATATATATGAACAATATAAAAGATTACTATATACATTAATTAGTATATATATTCTAATTAGTGTAGTATATGTAGCTGTTTGGCAAGTAAATATAAGTAATGAAAAGATTAAAGAAAAAGAAAGTATTTTTAATATTATGGATATATATGGAGCAAATAAAGAGATATTGCTAAACCATAGTGTTGATTTATATAATGAAGAAATAAAGTTTTTTAAAAATGCTATAGAAAAATATAAATTAAATGATAATTATGTATTAATAGCAGAACCAGAACAATTAATGTGGATATATGCTATGACAGGATTTATAAAGCAAAATGATACTACAAAAAATATTCTTAATCAAGATAAATTTAATGCTATAATTTATGAATATATAGATTTAATGGAAAATACAGATTATGTTATTTATTTCAAAAATACACTTATATATGATGTATATAGTAAAATTCTTTATAGGAATGCTAAAGTGCTTTATGAAGATGAAATTGGAGGAATAATAAGGAAGGTGAATTAGATGAAATTATTAATGCATACATGCTGTGCTCCTTGCAGCGTGTATTGTATAGATTCTTTAAGGAAAGAAAAAATTGAACCAACATTATATTGGTATAATCCTAATATACATCCATATATGGAATATAAGTCAAGAAGAGATTGCTTAAAAGATTATGCAAAAAGTATTGATGTAAATGCGATATTCGAAGAAGACTATGGATTAGATGAATTTTGCAAAGAAGCAATAAAAGATTTAAAAAATAGATGTATTAATTATTGCTATCCTGTAAGATTAGAACAAACATGCAAATATGCAAAAGAAAATGGCTTTGATGCAGTAACTACTACTCTTTTATATAGTATTTATCAAAACCATGAATTTATAAAAAAGTTTATGGAAGATGCTTGCAATAGATATGATTTACAGTTTGTGTATAGAGATTTTAGAGAAGGCTTTTGGGAAGGACATCAGAAGGCACATGATTTAGGATTGTATATGCAGAAGTACTGTGGGTGCGTATTCTCAGAGGAAGATAGATATAATAAGAAAATAAAAAAGGATAAAGAAAATAATATGTAATATTTCATTCTATGTAAAACAAGATTTTGATAAATATGAAAAGACATTAAAAAATTATTTTATAGATATTACTGATAAAGAATTTAAAGATGTATATTTAATTTATACTAATATAATCTTTAAAAGACTTGAAAAGATAAATAGTAATCTATATGGGGGATTGTTTATGGCAGCTTTAACGGTTGTTCCTTTATTAGGAACATTAGGAATAATATTTATAGGATTTAATGTACTAATTATCACATTACTAATATTAACAATAGTATTTGGAGTAATAAGGTTAGTAAAGAAGAAATTTACAAAAACATTTATTATACTACTAATTTTAACAGTTATTTTTGCATTTTTAGATTATAAAATAATAAACAACATAGT
>CALXQA010000078.1 GCA_944390335.1 uncultured Clostridia bacterium | reverse complement strand
TGTGAAAAAGCTGAGTGACCTCCTTCATATGGTCTTTTAAATGCATATCCTACTGGTATTGGGCCTCCAAACACATATCTTTGACTATTCCATGCTTGCATACATCTTTTTTCTGTCCAAAGAGTTTGACTATTACTAGAACCTCTAAACTCACCAACAGTAAGAGTTCTATTAGTTACATAAGGCATTGCCTCTTTTTCTCCTCTATAAAATGTTTCCATTCTATTTGTATCATTGTTATACACTTTAATTTTTGCCATAATATTCCTCCATAATATAATCTATGAAAATTTATTAAAATTGTGAAAATTATATATACTTTTTATTTATTTATTTTTATCTTTTTAGTTTTAAACATTGGCCTGGATATATTAAATTAGGGTTTTGTATTCTATTAAGCATTACAATATTAGCTATCGTAGTATTGTATCTTCTTGCTATTGAATAAAGTGTATCTCCCCTTACTACTTTATAGCATGTATGGCCAAGTTCAGTTCCCATGCTTTCTGTTTTTATAATTAACCTTTGACCTGGATATATTAGATTTACATTAGAAATGTTATTAATTCTAGCTATTTCTTGTACAGTAGTATTATATTCTTTAGCTATTTTTCCTAGATAATCACCTTTTTTTACTATATATATAATTTCTTCACTTTGATTACCATTTGCAGAACTGTTAATAGGAACTTTTAAACTTTCTCCTGCGTAAATCAAATTAGGATTTTTTATACCATTTAAGTTTACAAGTTCTTGTACTGTAGTATTGTATTTTAATGCTAACTCACTTAATGTATCTCCTCTTTTTATAACAATAGTTATATAATTAGTTGTATCATCTGGAATAGGTGGTTTTGGTTCAATTACACCGCTTTCTCCATTTTCATTTATAAATATATCTTTAGTAAATTTATTTCTATCAACATATCCATTTATTCCATTAATAATTCCCATATCAGTATATTGCCATCCAACATAAGTACTCCATTTACCATTATTTTCTGGTTTAGATACTCCATATTCAGCTACCCATAAAGGATAATTTAAAATTTCACCATCCCATATAGTTCTAGCTGTATATGTATTACTATATATAACTACTGGTTTTCCTGTAATTTCTTCAAGCTTTTTTATAAAAGCGAGTCCTATAGCATTAATTTCATCTTTTGATAAGCTTCCGAATTCTTCAAAATCCATTGCTAGCTTACATTCAAAATCTTTTCCAGAAACCTTATTTGCAAAAAATTCCGCTTCCCTTTGTGCACTTAAAGTGTCTCTAGCTGTTACATAATGATAAAAACCAACTTTTAATCCATTTTGTTTAGCACTAGTATAACTTGATTCAAAAGTAGGTGAAACATAACTTGTTCCTTCTGTTGCTTTAATATATACAATTTCAATACCATCATTTGCTACTTTTTCAAAATCTATATTTCCTTGCCATTTACTCACATCTATTCCTTCGTAAATATAACTACTTGAAGGTTCTATTGCTTTTACTTCTGATATAGATATTTGAAAAGTTATTGCTACCATAATTAATAAAATAGTAATTTTTTTCAATTTTTTAAAAATTTTCCTCCTAATAAATCTATTTATATATTTTATTAAAGGTAAAGTTTTTTTGTTAATCAAAAATTTATTTTTGTAATTAATTTTGGAAATTTTTAAATTGAATATAATTTTAAAATTCGGAAAAAATATTAATATATCAAAATGAAAGGAAGGATAATATGGCTAATTTAAGTAAAGTAGAATTACAAAATTTAAGACATTTTATTGGTTCTGCTGATACTTGCTATGCTAAACTTAATCAATATGCAAGTACAGCTGTTGACCCACAGATTAAACAGCTTTTTACTAAAGCTGCTCAAGATAGTTTAAATACTAAACAAACTTTAATGACATTTTTAGAAAATTAGGAGGTTATATGGACGAGAAAACTATGGTTAATGATGTTTTAGAAAGCACTAAAGCTGGGCTTTCTAGTTACCAAACTGCTATATCTGAAACAGAAAATATGCAGTTAAGGCAAACTTTACAGCAATTAAGAAACGGAAGCGAAGGCTTTCAATATGAACTTTTTAAGGTTGCTAAATCTAAAGGATATTACAAACCTGCAGATCCAGCAGATATGTCTGAAGTTCAAAAATTAAAAAATGAATTAAATTAATTGTATTTAATAAGAGAGTTTTATAAACTCTCTTATGCTATATACTTGACATAATTCAAAAATTGATATATAATATATTTACACAATACATTACTACATGCTTTTTTGCATGTACAAATTTCAAAGGGAGGTTTTCCTATGACAATGGCAAACATTGAAACCAACATCTATCTCGCAGAAGGCATCATCTTTTTGATTATCAGTGTGGTTTACTTGCAAAAGTTAGATCACATGCTTCTATCAAACGTGCCTCATTCAAAAGGAGAACGGAGGAGAGCAGGAATCTTAGCTTTACTAGGAGCCATCACCTGGACACTATGCATTGCTATTATTAAAGTAGACTATGGTACTGAATTTATAAATCCTGTAGCAGGATTTTTATACTACTGTACCGTATTCATTATTCCACTTTCCTTACACTTGCTAGTAAAACTCATTACTGATCCAATTAGGGAAAGGCTGGCGGAACGCAAAAGGCTCTATAGGTCCAGAAGTCAAATAGAAATGTTTGACGATGCTCAAGATAGCTGACAAAACGTCTAAGAAAATAACCCAAACCACAATGGTCATAACGCATATACGTTATGACCATTGTGGCTTTTAATATAAATAATTTTGTGGATTAACTGCTCTTCCATTATATCTTATTTCAAAATGTAGATGGTTTCCAGTTGAAATTCCAGTTGAACCAACTGCACCAATAACTTGTCCTTGAGATACTTTTTGTCCTGTTTTTACATATAAAGCACTACAGTGAGCATATAGTATAACTACTGAGCTACTAGACTTAACTACAACAACATTTCCATATCCAGAATAACCATTTGTACTTGACCCATATCCTGCAAATGTAACTGTTCCTGCTGCTGATGCTTTTATCGCTGTTCCTTTTGGTGCTGCAATGTCTAATCCTTTATGATTATCTCTCCATCTAACTCCAAATCTTGAACTTATTACTCCAGAAATTGGCTTTACAAGTGAAACACCAAGGTCTGTTTTAACGCTTGGCCCTGTAGGTCCACCTGATGGTATTTTTTGTGCTACTACTACTTTCTTTTCTTTGTATAATTCTGAAACACAAGTATCAACAGTTTTGTATTCGGCTTGTGTTGTAGAATATTTTTCTACAATTCCCAATTTTTCAGAATTAGTACTTTTTTTATCTTTTAATTGATTTATTGCCGATTCAGCATCTGTGAATTCTTTAACATATGCTTTTTCTTCATTATCTTCTGTTATAGCATAATATTTATAGTAAGTTGTACCTGATGATGTAACTTTTTCAAAAATTTCATCATCATTTGTTTGCATTCCATTTTTTAGTAAGCAAGCTTTATATTCTGGCATATCCTTAACTTCTACAAATGCGATGTTATCACCATCACCAGAATTTATATAGTCATTTATTCTTTTTTGCAAGTTTACTTTGTCTTGAGTATATCCTATAATTTCTCCGTTTAGGCTTACACTATATGTTTGTTTATAACTTACTTTTATAATCCCTACTATTAAAACTACTGCTATGACTAGTATTATTGCAAATTTTGTAGTATTTCTTAGTCCAATTATAATTTTCTTAAGATTACTAATTGTAATCACCCTCCATTTATTTTTTATTACTATATAACACAATAAAATAAAAATGTCTAGTAGTATTATATGGCAAAATCCAGCTTCCCTAGTTATTAAGCCACATAAAAGATTTTATTTTTTTTAATTTCTAAGTACTAATTTATCAAATTTACCATTTATGTAACCTTCTAGTTTTGTCATAAATTCATTAGCTTTTATTTCTTTTTTAGCAACCATATCTAATCCTTTTTCCCAACTTGCCGTAAGCTTTGGATTAAGCATATCTGGCATTGATATCTTTACAATATCATAAATATACTCTCCTTTTTGTGTTGGTGTTATTATTTGTGTTTTTGCATTTATATCAATATATTTTATTTTTTCTAGCTTTTTAATAATCTCTGCTCTAGTAGCACTAGTTCCTATACCTGCTCCTTTTATTTGTTCCCTTAATTCTTCATCTTCTATTAGTTTACCTGCGTTTTCCATTGCTAATATTATTGTACCTGAATTATATCTACTAGGAGGTGTAGTTTCTGATTCTTTTATATCATATTTATTTACTTCTAGTTTTTCTCCTTTTTTTACATCTATAATCTGATTTTCTTCATCTTCCTTAGACTGTTTTTTTAGCACTTCTAAATAGCCTAATTTAGTACATATCTTATTACTTGCATAAAATTTTTCTCCTCCTACATCTACAGTAATATTTACTTTATTAAATTCTGCAGCTGGATAAAATATTGCTAAAAATCTTTTTACTATAATTTTATATACTTCTTTTTGAATGTTTGGTAGTTTTTCAAAGTTTTCATATCCTTTTCCTGTTGGAATAATAGCATAGTGGTCTGTTATTTTACTATCATTTACATATTTAGTTTTTAATAAATTAGTAGAATATTTTTCCTCTTTCATTTTTGAAATATATCCTTTTATTTCTTCATCTTTATATCCTACTGCTATACCATTTAGATTTTGGTTTATTACTTTAGCAACTGCTGTAGATAACACTCTAGCATCTGTTCTTGGATATGTAACTAATTTCTTTTCATATAAATTTTGTATAATTTCTAATGTTTCATCTGGTTTTATTTTAAATCTTTTTGTACATTCATTTTGAATTTCTGCTAAATTAAATAAAAGTGGTGCATTTTCCTTTTGTTTGCTTTTTTTCATTTCTTCTACAATAGCTTCTTTATCTTTTAATGATAGTATGAATTCTTTAGCATCTTTTTCTTTTTTAAATCCAGTATCATTATATAGTTTTATTGATTGCCACATTTTAGAACTTTCTGATACTTTCCATTCTGTTTGAATATTTTTAAATTCTCCTGTTATTTTATAAAATGGTACTTTTACAAAGTTTCTAATTTCTCTTTCCCTTTCTACTACCATACCTAATACACATGTCATTACTCTTCCCACTGATATAGATGCTTTTTCTTCATTTATTTCTTTAGCTAGCCTTCTTCCATATATTATTGATAGCATTCTAGAAAAATTTATACCTATAAGATAATCTTCCTTTGCCCTTAAATATGCACTATCTGATAAACTATCATATTCTGACATTGGTTTTGCTTCATTTATACCTCTTTTTATTTCTTCCTCAGTTTGTGAATCTATCCACACTCTTTTTAGCTGTGCTTTAGGATTAGGTTTAGCCATCATTAATACTAATCTTTGTATATATTCTCCTTCTCTTCCTGAGTCTCCTGCATTATATATTATATCTATATCTTCTCTTTGTAATAATGATTTTATAATATTAAATTGGTTTTCTACATTTGATATAATTTCATATTTCCATTCTTTTGGTATAAATGGAAGTGTGTCTAATCTCCAAAATTTAAAATTTTCATCATATTTTTCTGGATAACTCATTGTAACTAAATGTCCTATGCACCAGGTAATAATCCATTTATCACTTTCAAGATATCCATTTTTTCTATTTGTATTTATATTAAGTGCCTTTGCAAACTCCATTGCTACAGAAGGCTTTTCTGTTATTAATAAATTCTTTCCCATAATTTCCTCTTAAGATAATGTTATATCACAACTTTTATATCATGTCAAAGCAAGTTTCACAAATAAGTCACATTTCTATTCATATTTTCCTTGAATTTTACAAGACTTTTCCACTTTCTATTCACAATTAGTGTGTAAAATATATTCAAATTTTAGAAAGGATGTGAATGCCTATCAGTTTTATTCTTTTTTAAATAATCCCCTACCCAAAATCATTTCTATGGTTTTGGGATTTTTTATTATTTTAATTTTTTTATTTTATTTTTTATTTCATTTTTTTATTATATTATTTTTATCTTATTTTTTTCATTTTATTGTAATATTTTATTAATATCTGGAATATAATATATTATGAATTAAATTATAACTTCTATATTCAGTTAATTAATTAACTTTAATCAATTTAGGTTAATCAAAATTAACGTAAAACTATTGACAAATGTATGATATAAGTGTATAATTAATTTTGTTATTAATTATTAAATATCGCAGGGTGGAGCAGTTGGCAGCTCGTTGGGCTCATAACCCAGAAGTCTGTTAGCAATTTACCAAGCTATACTAAAACTGTCAAAGAGATATATTTACAAGCATTACAGAGTTTGTAAATTTCTCATAAAATACATTGAAAAATTGTTCTTGCCGTCCATTTGCCGTCTACAAGTAATAATTTTACAAAAATAGCATATACTAAATGGAAAATTAGTCAAGAAAATTTTAATATATCGCGGGATGGAGCAGTTGGCAGCTCGTTGGGCTCATAACCCAAAGGTCGGTAGTTCGAGTCTACCTCCCGCAACCAATTTTGAGGCTTTTAGCCTCTTTTTTTTATTTTAAAATATTTTATATTATTTTATAAAATGCCCTAG
>CALXQA010000077.1 GCA_944390335.1 uncultured Clostridia bacterium | reverse complement strand
TCTTCTTACGGTAAGCCTGCAGCTTTTTTATTTGCAGGCATTCCTGATTTAGATACATACTTAGAAAACCTATGTAGTAATCCATGGGACAATATTTTATTGCATCCTGAAAAGGTTCTTTATGCAATAAAGCTTAGTCCTAAAGCAAATGATTTATCTAATTATAAATTCAGGCGTAAAGATGGTGCTATTATTGCGGAAGGTGGCTGCATATTAAATCCTAATCAAGTTGAAATTATAGAACTGGTTTTAGACTACATTCCTGATAAAACAGGCAAAAAAACTTTACGAATTAGAGAAAGAACAAAAGAAGAAATTAGTCATGATACAGATATCTTCATGCTTCATGATGAGCCTATCCGTGTGCCTGGTGGTAAATTTCATAGTAATATTCCATCTAAAGAATGTATGGAAGCTATAAGAGCTGAAAGAAAAAAATTAGGTTATGTATCTTCACTAGACTTATTATCTACTACAGCCCATATTGTAGATATTGAAAGAAAAGAATCATTTAATACTATAAAAAGTATGGCCACTAATTTTAAATCTTGGTTTAATAATATAATTAAAGGTTCAAATAAAGCTTTACCTTATGATAAAAATGAACAATTATCTTATTTAGTTAAAGGAATATCAAATGGTACAGTTTCTACTCAAAGGCCTGTTTTAAGTAAAACATACAACTCTTCTATTTTATCATTAAACAAGCAAGGAATATATCAGAAAAATGTAGCTAGTACATTTGATGAAATTATAAATAGTAGTTTTTATCAATATGCTACTAGCAAAGAAAAAGATATTGATTTAAGTAAGTTATATAAAAGTAAAACTCATGGCATAAATCATAATAGAAGAGTAGCTATACTTGCTTCTGAAATTTTGCAATCTACAGGAACAAACTTTGATGAAAAGATGTCTGATATTCTTTTTACAGCCTGCTATTATCATGATATTGGTAGGATAGCTGATATAGGGCCACATGCTAAAAGGAGCATAAAAAAATTAAAAGATATTGATTTATCTTTTGTAAATGGAGAAAAATATTCTGATGAAGATAGAAATATACTTTATGCTATTGTAGAATCACATGAGAGTAAAGATTCTAAATTTGATAAAATACTTACCAAATACTCTATTCCTCAAGACAAAAAGGATATTGTAAGATTTTATGCTAGTGTTCTTAAAGATGCAGATGCTTTAGATAGAGCAAGATTAAGTTCTGTTTCTAATATGAACCTAAATCCTAAGTATTTAAGAATAAAAGAATCCAAAACCCTTTTAAACTTTTCTTTTGATTTAAATACTATCAGTAAGTCTATTGATACTAAAGATTTAATGCAATATGATGGATTTACAAAAGAAGAAAAATCTTTTAGTGATAGAATAAAAGTTGAAAACACTCCTACTATTAATCCAGAGCAATTAAAAGATACAGAAAAAAATATCAATAAAGATGAAAAATATGAAAAAGAAAATAAAGATAATCATTCTAGATAATAATTTAAATATAATTAAAAAGGAAAAAAGATGAACTTTTAAAATTCATCTTTTTATTTATCCTTATTCTTTATTATATTTATTTGCTATTCCTTTTATAGCTTCTAATCCTTCAATTGGTATTGCAAATATAATTGTATTAGATTGATCACTACTTAAATCATTAATTGTAGAAAGTGTTCTTAGGTGTAATGCTCCTGGTGCACTGCTCATTATTCTAGCCGCTTCTGCTAAATTGTTTGAAGCTTCCACCTCTCCTGCAGCTTTAGTTATAACTGCCTGCTTTTCTCTTTCTGCTTCTGCAACTTTTGCTATAACTCTTTTCATTTCTTCTGGAAGTGCAATATCTTTTAATTCTACATTTTCTACCTTTATTCCCCAAGGGTCTGTTTCTTTATCTACTATTTTACATATTTCTGTACTTAGCTTCTCTCTTTCTGTTAGTAACTCATCTAGTGAAACAGAACCTACTACATTTCTCATAGTTGTTTGTGCTAATTGGCTTACTGCATAATTAAAATTTTCAACTGCTAGAACAGATTTTGCTGCATCGAATATTTTATAATATAGTACTGCATTTATTTTTATTGATACATTATCTCTTGTTATAGCTTCTTGTTCAGGTACATCTACAGTCTTTGTTCTTACATCTACTTTTCTATATGAGTAAAATATCGGAATTACTATATGCCACCCTGGGCCTAGAACTTTATGAAATTTACCTAATCTAAATAAAATTCCTCTTTGGTATTCATTAATTTGTTTTACTGATATTAATAGTATTACTACTATTACAGCAATTAAAGTTACTATCATAATATTCTCCTTTTCTATTTTATTACTATACTATTAGTATACCATTTTTCTACATATTTTTCAATATTATGACTTATTTATTCCAATATATCATATCCTTTAATTAGTTCCATCCCTTCATTTTCTACTATTTTTTGATAAACTTCATCTGAAAAGAATTTTGAAGTTTCTATTTGATGCTTTTGAACTGTATAAAAGTATACTATATATGATATAAATAAAGATAGATATATTACTATAATAGCTACTATATATAAATATTTAAAAATATTTAATTTTTTACTATTAACTTCTTTAATCTTGATATATACCTCATAAATTCCTATACTTGCAAATATTATTAATACATACCATATTGAATTTAATCTATTAACAGTAGTTTCATTTACAAGTATTCCTGTTATAATGCTTATAATTAGCCATATGTAGATTATAAATAGTTTATTATCAATTGAATTTTTTCCTTTTTTATTTATGTATAATATTATTCCTAGTATAGAAAATACTGTTGTTATATGATAAATAGTTCCAAATATTTTAGTTGTATTCCATATCACATCATCATTTTGAAGTATTATGGTAGATAGTAAATAAAGTATATTTTTAAGTAATTGTAAAGGTATATTACTTGAAAATAATAGCATATCTGTTGTTCTACCTAAATTTTTATAATATGGTATTGTTATATTAAAAATTTTTAAATCTATATCTATTTTTAATGCATTTATAGCAAATGTAAGTATTATAGGTAGAGATAATACTAAAAATATTATTATACTAATTATTACATCTAATGGTTTTATTTTCTTTTCCTTTAATAAATATACTGCCTGAATTATTAGAAATAGAGGAACAAAGTATATTGCTACACCATAACAATAAAGTGTAATTCCAAAAAAGACCATTGATATATATATCATTATTCTTTTGTTTTTTAATATTGCATTATATAGAATATCTATTGCAAATAACAGAAAATGTGGAAACATGTTGCAATCCCAACACCACATTGATTGCAATATATGCCATGGTGATATTGCAAGTATCGCTAATCCTATTAGTGCTATATTTTTGTTCTTTGTTATTTTTTTTATTAAGTCATAAAGTACTATCATTGATATAATACTTATTATTAATGATGGTAATCTTGCTGCAAATAGTGTATATCCAAATAATTTCATTGATAGTGACATTAAATAAGTTAGAACTACACTTTGCCCGCCTATTCCTTGTATATATGTTGGAAATGTTTGACCATCTAAGTCTTTTCCTGTATCAGATATTGATTTTGCATTAAGAATTGTTAATACTTCATCTGCATGTATTTTTCCGCAGTCCTTTTGGAAAATTATATATTCTTACTATTATTCCTATAATCATTATTAATATAAATAGTATTTTGACATAATTCTTCTTTATTTTTTCCTTCATTAATTTATATATCCTTTTATTATTTATTTTGCTTAATTATTGTTGGTAAATCATTATATGTGTCTTTTGATACTAATGTTTTTGATACTACTATTCCATTTTTAGATGTTATTTTATATGTTTCACTTGTGCAGCCGTCTTCTCCATTTTGTACTACTTTTTCTGTTCCTTTTGCTAAACTTGAATCTTTTTCATATATTGTTTCCATAGGTATTATACTTGTTTCTTCTGATACTATTTGAACATCTACATCATCTTCTTGTTTTATACCATAAATTTCTACTTTTACAACACCATCTTGTGCTATTGCCGTTATTTTTATAGGATATTTTCTATTATTTTTAAATTTAAAATCTACTGAACCCCATGATACTGTAGCATCTCTTCCTGCTGGCAAATATGATGTTTTAAAATAGTGACTTCTTCTTTCTACTATTTCTAAGTTTGATAAAAGTGCTGAGTTATATAATGTTGATGATAATTGGCATATTCCTCCACCAACATCTAATACAACTTTTCCATTTGCATATGCTTTTGCTTCTTTAAATCCTGCTGCTATTGTTCTTTGTCCTATTGTCTGATTATATGAAAATGTTTCTCCTGGATTTACTATTGTTCCATTTAATTTACTTGCTGCTAAATTTAAATTGTTATTTCTATTTATATTACTTGCATCATAATTAGTTGTACATGTACCAAGTAGATTTGGAAATGCATTTTCTCCTAAGTCTGATACTGTTATATTTGCTTTTGTTATTTTAAGTGGTATTTCATATTCTTCTTTTTCTTCATTTAATATATTTTTTGCTTCTTCTAAAGTAATTCCTAAATCTACACCATCTTTATCTGCGTGAACTTCTAGTGGCTCTTTGGTTAAATAGGCATCTTGTGGTTCACATTTTATTTCATTTACTATTTTTTCAATATTAATCTCTTCTGGATTTTTATTTGTTACAGGTATTTCTATAGTATTTTCTACATTTGTAAAATCTTTTATTTTTTCTATAATCATATTTTTTAATTCTTCTTTATTTACAATAACACCTGATTTTCCTTTTGTGATTATTAATTTTTCACCTTCTATATAGTAGTCATTGTCTTTTAATACATCTGGAAGTTTTGATTCTACATCTTCTATAACTTTTTCTATGCTATTTTCATCTATAGTAAAGTCTATATCTATATTTTTTGGAATAAAATAACTAAATAGTATAGAATAATTATTTGAAATAATATTCCCGCTTCTTCCTATTGAATAAGCTTTAGTTACAGCATCTGCTATATTTGTTTGCAATCCTAATTGGTCAAATGATATTTCTGTTTCAAAATCTCCATGTACTAATTTAATTCCTTTTAATTTTTTTTCATTATATATTTTATTAAGTTCACTATTTGCCGCTTCTTTTTCTTTTCCTGCTAAACTTATTTTTTGCACTTTTATATTTGAGTATATTTCTTCATTACCTATATTTATTAAACTAAATATTATTGATATAAATGCTAATATTATTATGATAATAATTAATATAATTAATATTTTTTTATTTTTCATATCTAGTCTCCCATTAATATTTTATTTAAGTACCTCTTTTTTATTCCTTATTTATTTTCTTTTATATCTTTTTAAGTGAATATTATCATACTTTATTTTTTTTTACAATAATTTATTTCTTAATATTACTTTACATTTTTTGTATAATTATATATAATTATGTTGAATTTTTAAGAGGTGGAAATTATGATTGGAGATATGTTATCAAAAATAAGAGAAGATAAAAATGTTTCTAAAACTACTTTGGCACAAGCTACTAACATTAATGTTGGTCATTTGACTCATATTGAAAAAGGTGAAAGAAATCCTAGTCATAAGGCTTTAAAAGGTTTATGTGATGCTTTAGATGTTCCATATCAACCATTGATGTATACTTATGATAAGAAGCTAACTGATGAACAGATTGGATATAATGTTACTAATCATATTAAATATGATGTAATTCCAATGTTTGATAATCTTACTGGTTTTGCTAAATGTCCTAAAGATTGTAGTAATGCTTCTATTTGTATTAAAGTAGAAGATGATTCTATGTCTCCTAAATTTGATAAAGATCAATATGTTTTTGTTGAATTAAATACCCCTCTTAATAATAAGGATTTTGGATTATTTGAATATGATAATAAATATATAATTAGAAAGTTTATTGTTAGAAAAACAGACTTGGTTTTAAGAGCTGAAAAAGATGGTATTGATGATATTGTTATATCTCCAAATGATAATTTTTATATTATTGGTAGAGTTCTTGGTAAACTTGAAAATTAGCAATTTTATGTAATATTTTTCAAAAATATTACATTTTTTTTACATTTATAATACAATTTTATAAACTACTTGAATATTTTGTCTAATAATAATATAATTTTGATAGTTTAAGCATAGGAGAAAGTCATGGAGTTAGTTAAAAATATATTTTTTAATACTGATAAGTTAATTGAAAATTCAGTTGTTAAGATTTCTTATACAGGTAAACTTTTTCAAAATAACTCAGAAGAAGTTTTTATTCATTATGGTTTTGGAGATAATTGGGATGGTCTTACAGAACTTCCAATGCAAAAAACTGATTTAGGTTTCCAAGCTGAAATTCAATTAGATTCTAGTCATAAATTAAATTTATGTTTTAGAAATTCTAATAATGAATGGGATAATAACGATTATTTAAATTATTCTTTTGATATTGAAGAGGCTCCTGTTTCTTTAGCTGTAGTTGAAAATAACTCTATTGATGTTCCTAGAAAGTTAAGAAAAACTTATTTATGGAGCAAAAAGATTAAGCTTGCTGTTTACAAGATTATAAGGTATTTTCCTAAGCTTATTTCTGGAAATTACAAGAAAAAAGTAGAAAATTCTTAAATTATATATTCTTTAGTATTAGAATCC
>CALXQA010000076.1 GCA_944390335.1 uncultured Clostridia bacterium | reverse complement strand
AACAAAATATTCTCATATTCAAGCTTTGATAAAAAATCATTCTCAATACTTAATAATGTAACATTATTATATAATGAATATTTATATATTTCAACTATTTCTTCATCACTCAAATATATCTTCATATTAGGTATTACTAAAACGCTTGCCACATTTAATGTTGAAATAATATCTATTAGTAATTCTATTTTTTCTATAATATTAGTATAGCCTTCTTTATCTATTTTCAAATCAAACAACTTTAAAATTTCTTTTACATCCAGTTCATCTTTCATCACAAATTCAAAAGGCATCTCGTTAATTTCTTCAATCAGATAATTCCTTAATTTTATGATAATATCATTCATTTCAATTTCTTTTGTCATTTCCACTCTATCTGAAATAATTTCATATATTTTATTTAATATTTTCTTTGAATTATAGTCTATATTAAAAATATCTATAATCATAAATACTTCTTTATCGATTCTAATTTCTTCATTATTATTATCTAATAAGAAAATTTCATTTGAATCCAATCCATTAACTTTGTCATTTAAAACATCTATTATATGCCTTAAGAACTTTTTATCTTTGCACACCAAAACATTACATTTATTCTCTTCAAATACTAATTCATTTTCTAAACCATTTATTCTTAGTTTCATAGTAGTACAAACCTTTCCGTGTCATCCACTACATTACTAGTTTTATTTCCTACAATATACTCAATACTACTAAATTGTTTTTCAGTTATAACTAATAGTTGAACTATACCTTTAGGAGGCTTATTTTTATTTATCTTATCTTTTATAGAATTTACAATAGAATTATTTAATGCTAGTTTAGCATATACAGACTCTTGCATCATTATAAATCCTTCATTTATTAAAAATTTTCTAAATTTACTATATATCTTCCTATCTTTTGCAGTCTCAGTAGGAAGATCAAAAAATATCATCACTCTCATAAACCTAAAACTCATAATTAATTATTTTACTTTCTTTATCATTTTCTAAAAAGTCAAATACACTACTTATAAATATAGGAATTGCATTTGATACATATTGTTCTTTATCTCCTATTGTAACAGTTTGATTCATAACATTTATTAGTTTATATTTATAATTTTTATCAAATGCAAACTCTCTATTTGTATAAACAACTTCATCTATTAATGGTCTAAAAACTTCCATCAAGTCACAGGATAGATTAAACTGATTAAATTCACTTTTATGATTTATTCCAATTGGCGTAATATAACCCTTACTTACTACTTCTCTATTTAATACAGATAATAAAATTGAATATCCATAATCTAAAGCTACATTTGTATTATCACTTCTACCCCTTATAAAGTCCATACCATACAAAAGATTAAAATACACTTTAGCAGCATGTCCTTCTCTATTTGTACTATCTCCGCTTCTAACCTCATTAACATACTCAAGCAATTTTTCATATCCATTAATATCTAATTTTTTAAGTAACATCGCTTGATTAGTTATTTTTATCTTTACTATTTCCTTCCAAGCCTCATCTTTTTTGTCTTTAGTCCAATTTATTTGATTTAAAATTTTCTTACTAGTATTGAAAGAACCATAGTATGGCATCATTTCACAAGATGGATTATGTTTTTCATCACAAAATATAATTTTAATTTTCTTATTTGCTAACTCATTAATCAAATATGATGTAATTGATACCATACCATTTTCTACTATTATCATATTAATTTCTGAAAGATGAATCATTTTTAATTCTTCACTTCTTACTATTAAATAATCATTTTTATAGCTTAGTTTACAATTTTTATTTACTACAATTGTTCTCCATCCCATCTACTTTAAACCTTCTTTCGTACATTCCAGTTACAGATTTATCTATAAAAGTCATCTTTAGCAGTCTATCTGTTTTAAAATTTTGCCCTGGCATTCTTCCTGCTCTATCACCTAATCCTAATAATTTTAAATTTCCTTGCCCTTTTTCCATCAAGTCAATTAATCCATTAATTATAATCTTTTTGTTATCATTATTTAATTTCATAAACTCTTCTTTTTTGTTTAGTAATTTATTATATACATTACTAAATACCTTATATTCCTTACCTAATTTTGCTGTTAGGTAATCAAACATATATTCATATGCATTTTCTAATCTTTCTTTTTGACTATCATCTAATCTTCTTTCATCTAAATTCATTATATAAATAAGTTCATCCATTGACTCATTTAAAATCAACTCTTTATCAGCTCTAATTTCTTTATCACTACATAAAATCATAGGTTCGCCATTTTCATCTAGATATTGTTGATTCTTTAATATTTTTCTTCTAATTATTTTGAAATCAGTATAATCTCCACTTATGTAGTTTTCTTTTATATAGTCTTCCAAATTTTCTTTGCCATTTTTTATATCATAAGCTATTTTAACTGGTATACCTACTAGCTGATATTCGATTTTTCCTTTATCATTTTTATAGCTGAATATTGTATAATATTCCTTAAATTCATTCGAATATCCACCATATTTTTCTGCTGGCAATCCATTCTTTAATGAAATTACAGGCTTATCTTTTGGGCTATACAAGGTTTGGTTATAGAATTCCCCTGTTTCTTCTATTAGCATTCTGGTAATGAAGCAATCTTTGTATCTCAATTGTTCCTTTACTTTAGCAATATCTACATACTTGTTTACAAATCTCATAATCATACCAAATTTTTCATTCTTATTTTTATCATCTTTTAAATAATTCTTTATATAATCATTATACTTAAATAACTCTTTTCCATGCCAATTCTTATCTATAATATTTCCAATAACGCAAAGTATAAATGCATCATGTGCATGATGATAATTATTAACATTTCTATTTTTATAAATATTATACTTATCTCTAAAATCATGTGTTAAGCTAGCTCTAAGTGCATATACTTGTGTATTTTTGTATTGACTTACTAAAATATTAGTTACATATTTTGTTATTTGCCTTGTTTCTACTAATTGCCTATGTACAAACTTTTCCATGTCATCATCTGTTTCAAACATTTTCCTTCTTGTTAATCTAAAGTATTTTGTTTGACTTATTAATCCACTATCTAATAAACTTTGCCACCATTCTTTTCTTCCTTCTATTATATCATCTGATAATAATAAACTGTCTTTTTTCCTTTGGTTCTCAATTCTTATTACTAGAGCCTTATTGTCTATACTATCGTCTTTTCTATATGATTGTGGTATTATATGGTCTACCTCATATAAGCTTAATTCATCCATGTTCAATTTCTTTCCACTATATAAGCATTTTCCATTTTGGATAAAATATAGATAAAGTTTTTCTTCTAAAGTTTTGTCACTTTGGTGTTTCTTTAATTCTTTATAAACATCATTATCATACTCTTTTAAATATTTTATTTGTTTTTCTATTTCATCATATTTTTTTAATAAATCTTTTGCTCTATTGTCTTTTAAAGTTTTATTTTTATCTTCATTTCTTGCAAATTCAATATAAATATTCTGTGGTTCTTTTCCCATTACTTTAATAATTTCATTTATTATACACATAACTTTCCAAACAGCCCTTTTATTTGCAGGGGAAGTAGGAATTTCATCAACATCTTTATATGTAATCTTTCCCGTAGACTTTGGCATTCTTTCTTCTATTTTCTTATTAAATCCATAATCATCATTATTTATTATTTGCATAAAATTCATATGTGTATTTTTTAATTTTTGCATTATATTTTCATTATCATTAGATTTTATTCCTAATAACAATTCCTTAGACAATCTAGACCAACCTGTATATCTTAATTTCACTAATTGATTAACTTGTTCATCTGTTAATTTTGGATATTCTTTTTTTATCTTTCTTTTTAAAATCTTTTTATCTTCAAAAATTGTAATCCAATATATTATGTTTTCACACTCTTCATAATCATCTTCGTCAACTTTTCCTAGAATTCTAGTCAAATCTATGTATGAAGACATATTAGAATTAAAAGTATTGCCATCCGATAGGCCTGTTAAACTTTTAACTTCTATTCCTTCTTTTCTATACCAATCCTTTATATTTTTTGCTGTAACTTTTTTCTGCTTTTTAAATATTTCATCAATAATTCTTTTTTTAAAATCTTTTGCAATGTATACATTATTTACTCTAATATTGTTTAGTTCATTTAATACACAAAATTCTGAATAAAGTAATGATTGTTTTGGAATAACATCTTCATTTATTAAATATGTACATTTATTAGTCATTCTTCTTATAAATTTTTCTGCAGTTTCATCTTCATCTACAACATCTTCAAAATTCCAAGGTAATATTTTTTCATTGCTTTTTCTTACTACCCAAGCCCATTTACTTTGTCCTTCTTTTTTTGCAAGTGGTCCTACATAATATGGTATTCTAAATGAGAATAAATCTAATATCTTTTGCTTATTATTTTCTATTGTTTTATAGTATTTTCCTTGGTTTTCTAATATTATTTTTAGTTCTTTTTGATGCAATTGATGTGGTATTGCTCCATTATCTGTTACATTTAGTTTAACTAAAAAATTATTTTCTTTTATTTCATTTAATATATTCTCTTTTTCCTTACATTCATCTGGTAATTTTTCTATTACTTTTTTTAAGGCTACAAAAAATTCATCTGCTGAACATTTTTTGCATGTTTTACCTCTATTTTTTCCATTATATGCTACATAATTGCATTTTCCTATTTTCTTAAACATTTCATTATATTCATCTGGTATATATGTTTTATAAATCTTTTTTAATAATTTTAAGTCATTTGCATATTTATCATACTTATCAATAAAAGCATCCGAAATATATACTCTTCCTCCTAATATATCTTGCAGTGTAAACCAACTATATATAGTTTTCATATTTTGATATATTTCGGCTTGAGAATCTAGTAGTCCTATTAATTCATCTTCATTTTCAATTTCTGAAGAAAAAGTTATTTTTGACTTTTCAAACTCTATATTAAATATTTTATTCACATCAAAAGCATAACCTAAAAAGGAGTTTACAACATTTGTTATTACTTGTTTTTCTTCTGAATCATAATCAAATAAAGCTAATAATTTTTCCTTTTTATTTGACTTTGTGTCCTTTTTATTTTGTAGTATTTTTATTAGTTCTTCCTTATTTTTATTCATTGTTATATCATATTCATCTTCTAACCATACTAAAAGATTTTCTATATTATCTTCAACTTCTGATGTATTTTCTGCAAAATCTCCATCATATAGAAAGTTTCCTCTATATTTAATTATATGATGAATAGCTAAATATACTAATCTTATATCGACTTTTTCTTTGGTATTAATTAAATGATTTCTTAAATGATAAATTGTTGGAAATTCTTTAAAATATGTCTTATCTGTCATATTTTTATCTGAAAACAAATTATATTTGACTCCTAAAATTGACTCTGACTCTGTTTTGTCATCAAAAGTCAAAAAGCTCTCCCTAAGTAATGGCAAAAAGTTAGGATATTCTTTTTCTAAATCTTCTAATAACAAGCTTTGTAAAATATTTATTCTTTCTCTTCTTCTTGTAAGCCTTCTTTTTGCTCCTCTATACATTCTTCTATCTTTTGCTGTTTTTGCTTCATCAAATATGTGTGAACCCCATGTATGTTTTTTTCCTTTTTTTAAAATATTGCTATTTTCATCAGTTATGCACCATCCACAAGAGCCTACTCCTATATCTAATCCTATGTTATAGTTTTTCAAACTTTCCACTTGACACATCCTCCTACATATGATATATTTAATATGCTATTAAATTACTATCTAAAATAGCATAATGAGTTAAAATAAGATTTAATCTTTAATGTCAACTTATGTTGATTTCACTTAGGTGAATTAAGTTCTGGTTTTATACTAGAACTTATTTTTTGTCGTCTTTTGTAAAATATTGTAATTTTTTGTTATTATATCATTAAACATTTTTAAAGTCTAGCCTTTATTATTTTATTTTCTATAATTTTCCTCTGGTTATTTTATTTTTATTATTCTTATTTGAAATACTATCCAATTTTATATCTACTTCATTAAGCTTTTGACATTAAATATATTTTTAATATATACTCAATAATAAATAACTGAAAGGGAATAAAAAGTAATGAGTAAATTTAATGATGTAAGACCTATTGTTTTAGGCATTGCTAAAAATGATAACAAAATATTAGTAGAAGAAGGTTTTGATTTTGTTTCTGGTAAGCATTATTATAGATGTTTAGGTGGAGGGATTGAGTTTCTTGAAAAAAGCTATGATGCCATAAAAAGAGAATTTAAAGAGGAAATTAATGTTGATATTTCTGTTAATAAATTACTTGGAATATGTGAGAATATTTTTACATATGAAGGTAAAAATGCTCATGAATTAATTTTATTTTATTCAGTATCTATCCCTAAAGAAAATTACCAGGATAAGTATATAGTAACAGAAGAAAAGGAAAAAAGTTTGGCAATTTGGATTGATATTGATGAATTTAAAAATAAAAAGAAAATTATTTATCCTACTCAAACTATACAATATCTTTAATATTAAATGGGGTTAGTTTATTTAATTAAACTAACCCTTTAATAATATAATTATTTTATATATTCATTCATTGGTTTTACTAAATATTTTAGTTCATCTAGCTTATCTGTAGAAACATATCCTGGAACACCATTAATTACATCTGGTATTCTATTTACTATTGTAGCACAAGTAAGTTCTACTGTATTAGGTCTTGATACTACT
>CALXQA010000075.1 GCA_944390335.1 uncultured Clostridia bacterium | reverse complement strand
AACAAAAATAGGTGTAGTTTCGTTGTATTTATTATGTGTCAAGTAGAAAATTGCAATTTTTTCATTTACTTATCCTGAATTCTAAAAATTTTTAGTTGACTATTTACGTGTTCAACTGATATTCTAATACTAGAAATCAAAGTATTTAGTTCTTTATCTTCGTCGGTAAGTGGATTATTCTTTGATTTCTTTTTTGGTGTCATACTATTTTTAAAATAATCTAGTATTCCTTGATAACTACTATCTGCAAGAACCTTCAATGTATCAGGTAATTCTTTAGTTGTATTTTTTAATATGCTAAAGTCATGAACACTTCCTTTATCAAAACATACAGATACAATTTTTTTCGTTCATAATTAGTTGAATTTTAATAGTATGTTTTTTCTTTTTGTATATCATAAACTTTGGGTCTTTGAATAGTGCATTCTGTTACGACTACTAGTTGCTCACTATTTTCATCTAAATCTCTTATATCAATTACTCCTGATAGCGCTTCTTCTAATTTGTTATCACACCATTTTACCCAACGATAAGCATTTGATTCATCTAAATTAAACATCATTCCTAATTTAAAAAATGTAGGATAATCTCTATAATAAGTTAAAGTCATTAATAATGTATCTTCAATATTTAAATTTGGTTTTCTCTCACCTAATTTACGTCTTTCTTCATAAGTTGGTCTTAATGTTTCAACTAAGATTTCAAATAGTTCTCTAAGTATTCCCACAGTTCTTTTAAATTTTCCATCTTTCATTTTTGCTAGCTTTTTATACCTCCTACATTTACAACTCTTTATATTATAAGGATATCATATTTTTATTATGTAGTAATTAGTTTCGCAAGAAGTCTAATATAAAAGTAAATTTCCACTTCAAAATATTGAAATGAAGTATCCAGATGATATTATCGTTATTACAAGAAAAGATCTTTTAAAAAATTTATTAACAATTGATGAGGAAAAGAAGAATAAAGAAATTGAAAAGTATTTACCTATTATTGAAAACAAATATCCAATAGTTAAAACTATAAAAACAATATTTATTGATTTTCATGATACTATATTTGTTAATGATACAGAACTATTAGATATATTTATAGAATTATATAAAAATGACATACCATCGTTTTGCAATGGATTAAAAAAAGATATTGCCGCCGTTAGAAATGCAATATCTTCTGAAATAAATTCTGGATTTGTTGAAGGTAACAACAACAAATTCAAACTTATCAAACGTATTGTATATGGAAAACAGAAATTATGCAACCTTTTTAAGAAAAGTTATTTATGTTTTTTGTCAACTTTAGACAACTTAGCTTCAGAAGAGATTGTTGCACAAGTATTAAGTTCATAATAAAAAGTAGGAATACATCCTACTTCCTATTATTGGTTAATCCGCAAACTTTCGGAAGAACCTATTTTTGAGACCCTCTTTTAGGTTGCGGACAACGTCCGCGGTATGAAATAGCTCTAATAAGAGATTTTGAATTCGATTATAAAAAATGTGAAGAAATAGATAAATTCTTTTTAAGTACATATGAAGATGTTATATCTAAACTTTATTATAAATATCAAGACCTTTTTAATAAAAAATAACTAAAGATAATTTCAGTAATACAACTATTTGTATTCCAACTATAACTGTGAAAAAGCTTTCTAAAAGTGAAAAACAGTACCTATTATCGTTATATATAAAAAAACTAGTAGAATTAGATATTGATAGTTTTGGCTTAACTAGTATTAATCTTGTTAAGAAATGGGTAAGTAAAGAGAATATTCCTGAAGAAATAAATATCTATAGAAATCCCAATATTTTTGCTAGTAAAAACACATATTGCCTAGAAACAGAGTTTTCGCCAATTAAAAGTCATGCAGTAAATGAAAGAAAATGTATATTCAGGAAAAACGCATGAAATTTTAAAATCATGTGTTTTTTTCTAATAATTTAGCAATATCTTTAGTATTTAATAACTTAAAAATAGTTTCTATTTCTTTTTCAAAATCTATAGATAATAAAAATCTTATTTTGTTTAAGCTTAAATTATAATATGCTTGCACAAATTTCAAAACTGCTAGACATATTCTTTTTAAAATACCTAAATTTCTTGCCCCGTTTTTCTCTAAAGTTCTATTTGCATCTTCTTTAAAAACTATATCTAAAGGAGCATGCAAATTATTTTCTACTCCCCAATGTTTTCTAACTGCATCGGCAAATGTAGAAATATCATCTTCAAAACTAATTATAAAGTATCTATTTTCTTCCTTTACTTCTCCTGTTTGAATTGATTCTATTATCTTCTTTTCTACACCTATAGATTTAAGCTTATCCCATTTTTCTCTGTTATTAAGCCATGATATATTACTTGTCATATAATATTTTCTTGTAATTATTTTACTATGTGATTTTTCTTTTTCTTCATAATAACTTTCTTTCTCTATGTCCTTTAGTATATCGATATCATCTAAATAATCTTTTACATCATCGTAAAATGTTTTCTGATTCTTCTTTAATGCTAATACATAATCTCCATGTGCTTCTTTTATTGCTGTTACTGTTTCTTTTTGAGTATTAAGAGCATCTGCTGTTAATATACAATTTGTTAGATTTAATTTTTTTATTAGTTCTGGTCCCATTGGTATTTCATTACTTTTATCTTCTATATAATCTTGTACTAA
Source organism: uncultured Clostridia bacterium (assembly GCA_944390335.1). GTDB lineage: Bacteria > Bacillota > Clostridia > TANB77 > CAG-508 > CAG-793. The sequence goes on along the minus strand of CALXQA010000075.1, from coordinate 4,099 downwards.
TGATACTCCATAATTATGAGAATATATACTCATTGTGTTTAATGCTTTTATTTCTTCTGTGTTTTCTTTATTTCTACTACTTCCTTTAGTAACTTTTCCATCCATAGATAATACATCTTTTGGAGTTTTATCATTTGTTAATTCATCTATTTTCTCTATTAAAAATGTTATACAACTACTATATAAAGTTTCTGGATTTAAAAGTGAAATTACTCTTTGTATTGTATCATGTGATGGTATTCCATTTGGTAATTCTAAAAAACTACTTAGCCATTCTTTTTTTGATATTGCAAACATTCCTATTTCATCCCAACCATCACATCTTGCAAGTATTGCTAGGAATGTAATCATTATTATATCTGACATTAAGTGCTTTACTTTCCCTTGCATTCTTGTATCATCTTGTTTTCTAAAAATTATCATTAAGTTTTCTAATTCTTTTGTGTCTATACTATCTAAATCCACTTCAAAGTCATTAAACATTGCTTTTATTTCCTCCAGTTTTTTACATTTTTTTGCCATACTACACCAACTTTATTCTTTTTTTCTATTATAACAAAAAACACATGATTTTAAAATTTCATGCGTTTATCCTGATGTATATTAAAAATAGATTGATATAATTATAAAATATATGATATTATATGATTGTATTAACTTTTTCCACAATCTCTGTGAAAATTGAATAGAAGATAAAAGGGGTATTAACAATTTTGTGGAAAACTATAGTATAATAAAATAAATTTTAACAAACATGTAGATAAACATCTGCTATTTGATGATAGCTTGCCAAAAAATAATAATAATATTAAAATCTATGATAAAGTTTCAATTATAGTATGTATCTTTAACATAGTAGAAGGAATGAAAATAAAATGGAAACAGAAGAAATTAAACTAAAGATAAAAAAGATACTTTATGCTAAACATTCGCAACCACACGAATGTAGAAAAGCTATTTATTTGTTAAATGAATTAAAAGAAAAGGGAATAGATAACAAATATTATGATTTAACAATGGCAAAAATATTATTAAAATTTAATATTATAGCTGAAGCAAAATACTTCTTAATGAATATGGTTGAAAATGGATATGAACAAGCCAGTACATATTATCACCTTTACAAAATTGATATATTAGAAGATAATTTTGAAGATGCTTATCAAGATTTATTTCAGTATAAGGAAAAGTATCAAAATAAAAAAGTAGAAATAAGTTTACCACTAACAATGTTAGAAATTATACTAGATTTAGAAAGAAAAAATTTGTTATCTTTTAAAAAAGATTACCAAATAGCTTTAACAGATCAATTATATGAGTACAAATTTCTAGATAAAACCGCTTTAGAAACTTATCATAAGTCAATAATAGCTTTAAATAATCGTGATTACACTGAGTTAATAGTGGAATTACAAAAATTAAATGCTATAGTTAATGAAAAAAAAATGCCAGTTGATATAGAAAAAGTGTTATTATTAGCCGTAAAATTAAAAGAAAAAATTAATGATGCCTATATGCAAATTAATAACGGAAGAAATAATATTATAAGTAAATTAATATATAGTTCAAATACTGATGAAGAAATAAGAAGTTTAGATATAAGACAACAACTAATAATTATAGATAAAATGATTAAACAAGATCTTGAAACTGCTACCAGATTATTAGAAGAACTGTCTCATAAGGCAGTAAAATACCAATCTCAAATACTATATTTAAAAAATAAAATAAATGAAGAGAGAGCTTATAAAGAATTAGGAAAAGAACAAAAAGAAATATATGCTAAAGCAATTACAAAAGGACGAGAACAATACCATGATAACAATTTGTCTGCCGCCTATGATTATTATGCATATGGAAAATATATTACAAATCATCCTATTTTTGATTATTACATAGGTAAAATATTATATAAATATAAAAATAAGGATGAGGCTTATAAATATTTTAAAGTTTATATAGAAAAAGGAGGGGAGAAATATTTAAAAGCATTACTATATTTAGCAGCAATAGAAGTTTCTAATAAAAAAATAAAATCAGCAAAAAAAATAAGAGATTTACAACAATTAATTATTAACACTTTTAATATTGATTTTGAAGTTATTAAAGTAGATAGACTAATAGATAGAATAATAAAGCAAGGTAGAAACGATAAAGGCTTTGATGTTCATAAATTTGCAGTGTCTCATAATTTAATGCTATCAGAAGAATTTTTTGACTTAGAATATAATGGAATTAGTAATGATAAAGAATTATGTAAAGAATTAGAAATAATTAAAGAAAAGTATAGAAATGGTAGAATAACTAAAGCTAATAAAAGAATAGAACAATTACTAAAAGAAAATAAAGGATATTATCAAAGAAAAAATATCGAAGGAATTGCAAAAAGAAAAAAATTATATATAAACCAGGGAAAAAATTCTAAAAATTATTAAAGATTATGATTCTGATGAAATTATCAGATAGAATATGTAATATAAGATATCATGCAATAACTCAAGTTTTTCACATGCAGGATTTGCCACTTAAAATAATTAATTTAATATTTCAAAATTAAATAAATTTGTTATTTATTAATGATAATTCTTAAATAAAAAATGTAGTTTTTGGCTAAAAAATCTCGATATTAAAAAAGCAATTGAGTTAAGAAATGCCTTATTTGAAATGAAAAGTGAATAATATGTTTTCCACAGAGCTTGTGAAAAACGTAGTAAAGATGAAATAATTATCAACAATATTGTCGAAAATAGAAAGGAAGAAGAAAATGAATAAAATATACTAAGCTAAAATTAATGCTATGGATATTTTTAAAGAGGTTAAACCAACTTATCAAGAAAAACTTAATAACAATTTTGATTTAGATGAAGATACAAGAGAAATATTAAAAAGATTCTTTGATAACACTAGTGAATACGTTTTAATGAAGTCTTTATCTGAATATCAGGAAAAGTTACTAAAACATAAAGCAAAAAATGATATCAGTAAATTTACTATAGAAGTTCTAGTAATATCAAAGTCTAATATGACAAAAAGTGCAAGACTATATTTATTATCTTTATATATTGATAAACTAGTTGAATATGATTTTGAAAGTTTAGGGTTAACTAGCATAGATATTATAAAGAAATATACACCTTGTCAAGATATTGATAGACACATTGTTTATGGCCTATTAGATATATATAAAGACCCTGATGCTTGCTATAAATTAAAACTAAGTTTTTCACCATTAAAACTCTGTATTAAAGAAAATCAACATAATAGTAAAATGAAAGTATATGGACAGATGATAGAAGAATAAAATAAATTTTGAAAAAAATAAATTTTGAAAACACTTGACTAAGAAAGAACTTTATGATAATGTATGCTTAAGCACTGAGAAGTGTTTTTCTTTTAGAAAAAAATACAAAGGAAGATGTGTATATGGCAAAGAAAAAAGAAGAAACTAAAGAAATGAAAAAAGAAGCTTTAAAAGAAGTATCTAAAAAGGAAAATAAAAAGACTTCTTCTAAAGGAAAAAAGAAAGAAAATGGAAATATATTTACCAGAATAGCTAACTTTTTTAGTGGTGTTAAAACAGAGTTCAAAAGAGTAAAATGGCCATCAAGAAAAGAAATGGTTAAATACTCTATTGCAACAATAGTATTTATTATCTGTTGTTCATTATTCTTCTATTTAATAGATGTAATAATAGCGGTGTTTCACTCATTAGGTAAATAGAAAGGAATATGATTATGGAAAAACAATGGTATGTCGTTAATACTTATTCAGGACATGAAAAGAAAGTTCAAGAAAAACTTTTAATGCGTGCTGAATCAATGAATATGCAAGATTATATATTTAGAGTAATTGTTCCAGAACAAGAAGAAACTGAGATAAAAGATGGTGTTAAAAAGACTAAAGTAAAGAAATTATTCCCAGGATATATCTTAGTTGAAATGATTATGACAGATGAAGCTTGGTATATTGTTCGTAACACTCCAGGAGTTACAGGATTTATCGGTTCAAGTGGTAAAGGTGCTAAACCTACTCCATTACAACCTAGTGAAGTAGACCATATCTTAAAGAATATGGGTATTAGCAGAATTGATATTGATAA
>CALXQA010000074.1 GCA_944390335.1 uncultured Clostridia bacterium | reverse complement strand
TAGTATTCCTCCATCTCCTATACTAAAATTTATTGCTACTCCGGCTAGTATTAATAGTACTATTATTGTTACTACTAATGCTAAAAGTGTTATTCCTTTTGTTCTTTTCTTTAGTTCTTTACATTTATTATACATTTTATTCCTTCTTGCATTTTTATCGTTTCGTATGATTAATAAAGTTATATCATATATCATTTTCGCTTGCAATATGTTTTACTTGCTTTTATTTATGTACTAATATATTTATTTCCATTACTAATATTTTTATTCTTTTAAATACAAAAAGCCATATATTTTAGGTCTACTAAAATACATAGCTTCTTCTATTTTTTCTTCTATGTTTACTTTATTTATTCTATTAAATCTTACGATATATATATATATATATATACAGCCCCAAGGGTTTTAAGCATTTTTATTCCTTCTTTTCTTATTATTTTATTAATATTTTTATTTCTTTTCCATTAAGTAGCTTTTTAAATCTATTACCATCTTCAATATCTCCTGCAACTGCTCCATAATGAGTTGGTATATATATTTTTGAATTTATATTATTTGCTAAGTTTGCCGCTTCTTTATAGTCCATAGTATATGTCCCTCCTACAGGCAAAAATGCTACATCTACGTCTAATCTATGTAGTTCTTCTAAATCGTCTGTATCTCCAGCTATATAGTATGTCATATCATCTAAAGTTATTATATATCCTACCCAATTGTTTTCTTTTGGGTGGAATGGTTTTCCTACATTATATGCTCTAGTAGTTTTGAATTTTATTTCATCTATTTTATATTCTTCATTTGGCTTTACTATAAATACATTTTCCTTTCCTACTATTTTTTCTGCATCTTCTTTAGAACTTTTTACTGTTATTATTTTTGTATTTTCTTTTTTTATTTTTAATATATCTTCTTTAGAAAAGTGGTCATAATGTGAGTGTGTACAAAATATATAGTCCGCATCATTTATTTTTTCCTCTATTCTAAATGGATCTATGTATATAATTTTACTTCCACTTAATTTTATACTATTATTACAATTAACATTTATGTCTGCTATCTTTTCCATATTTTATATATCCTCTTTTCCATTAAAATTCCATAGCCCCAATTTTCCATTTATTTTTATAGGATTTTTTAGTATTTCAACTACTTCTAATTTCCATGCATATTCTTCTTTAAATACACTTCTTTTATATATTTCTTTATTAATATTTCTTAATTCTTCTAAAAATTCTTTTGTTACTTTAATACAATCCACCAATTTTACTTTACATATAATTTCTCCTCTTGGCAGATTTTCTGGTAAATATTTTTGAAGTCTATTTCTTCCTTCTTTATCAATTCCTTTTCCTGCATGTATTAAGAGTTCTCCTCTATAATTCGTTTTCCAACTTCTAAATTCATATTTCTTTAATCCAAGCATTATTAAAGTAGCCCAAGGTTGTCTTATTGTTAGCACTTTCATATATTTCTCCATTATGTTTTAAATATTATTAACAATTATGCTGAATAGATATTTCTTTTCTTTAAGTATCTTTTTTATTTCACTAGGTACTATTTTATATTCATCTAATTCATTTATATCTATCCAATAATATTTTAGATTTTTTTCTCCTTCTGCATTTTCTAATGTTGTTTCTATTTTTTTATCTTTATCATTCTTAAATTCTACTTTATATATAAACAGGATTTCATGATATTTAGCCTTATCTTTTACAAAAAAGTTTTCTATTATTCCTAAAAATTGTTCAACTTCTACTTCTTTTCCAAGCTCTTCTTCTAATTCCCTTTTTACAGTGCTTTTAGAGTCTTCTCCAATTTTTACTCTTCCTCCAATTAGTGCATAATATTCTCTATTTGTACTTTTATGGAATAACACTTTATTATTATGAATAATAATTCCAACTGCTCTAATATTTAATTTATATCCTTCTATATCAATGGTTAAATCCATATTTTATCACCAGAATAAATATATCATTAAATGCATTTTTCTACAATATTTTTTAGTATTTTTTTACTTTTTTTCATTATATTAAACTTAATATAATTTTACTTTTCTTTTTAATAATCTATCTTTTAATATCATATAATTTAATTAGATTACATATTGGAGGATTATTATTAATGGAGAATAAAAATTTACAGTCTTTTTTTACTAATTATTTTAAAAGGTTTTCTTTGATTATTTGCCTAGTTATTCTTTCTGTTTTTTTCTATTCTAACAGAAAACCTGTTGAAATAATTCCTGTAATGGCAGTTCCTGTAACAAATAAGGTTATTATTTTAGATGCAGGCCACCGGAAGTCCTGATGAAGGTGCGGAAAGTGCTAATGGTGTTACTGAGGCTAAACTTAATCTTGCTATTACTCTTAAGTTACAAAAGATTTTAGAAAGTAGTGGCGCTACTGTTATTCTTACTCGTTCTGATGATAATTCTATTTATGAAATAGATAGTAATACTATTAGAGAGAAAAAAGTTTCTGATGTTAGAAATAGAGTTAAAATAGGTAATAATTCTTCTGCTGATATTTTTGTTTCTATACATTTAAATAAACTTGCTGAGAGTAAATATTCTGGTTGGCAAACTTTTTATAAAAAGGCTGATGAAAATTCTAAAAATTTAGCTAATAGTATTCAAAATAGTTTAAATACTACTATGTCTAAGGAAAATAATAGAACTCCTCATACTATAAGTAATGTATATATTATGAAACATGTAGAAATTCCTATTACTATTGTTGAGTGCGGATTTCTTTCTAATCCAGAAGAGGAAAAATTGCTCCAAACTGATGATTACCAAAATAAACTTGCTTGGGGTATATATAATGGTATTATGGATTATTTTAATAATTTTAGTTAATAGATTATTCCCTATTCTTATGCTAGTTTTATATTAACTATTTTTATTGATTTTTAGAATATAAAATGTTATGAATATAAATCGTTTAATAATAAAAGTTAAAGTGTATAGTTTTTTCCTATAACTATACACTTTTTTTAAACTTATTGTGGATTATTTTATTCTGTTATGTCTTGAATATTTTTTAAAGTTTTACTTTCTTTTAAGTCCTTTTCTTTATTTCTTTCATTTACAAAATCATCTACTATTACTTTTATTAATGTAAATATAGGTGCTGATAAAAACATTCCTAATACTCCAAAATATGCTCCTCCTACTGTTACTGCAAACATTATAAGTAAAGGACTTACTTTTAATGATGAACTTGTTATTCTTGGGTTTATAAGGTTGGCATCTATTTGCTGTAGTATTATTACTACTATTGCCATAATTAATGCTTGTTCCCACCCTCCTGTAAGTATTGTTATTATAATTGCTATTGCAACTCCAAAGATTGCTCCAAAGTATGGTATTAAGTTTGATATTCCTATAAGTGTTCCAAGAAGTACTGAATATTTGACTCCCATAATTGTCATCGCTATACTTGTTATAACTGCAACTACTATTCCATCTAACATTTGACTTGATAAGTATCTAAAAAATATTGCATTTCCATTTGTAAAGTATCTATTAAATCTTTCATAACCTTTTTTAGTAAGCATTGCTTTTGCAAGTCTATTTAAAAATCCTACTATTCTTGTCCTTTGTGCTAATATATATACAGAACATATTACTGCTATAAATATATTAACAATTCCTTTTATAATTCCCATTGCAGATGATAAGTATTCTTTTATTCTATCTATTGTAAAGAAACTTTCAAAGTCTACATTTTGTATCCATTCTACCACTGGTTTTAATATATTATCTTGTATAAATGGTGTTATTGCATAATTAGGACTGTCTGATATTACCGAGTTATAGTAAGTCTGAACATTTTTTATTAAGTCTGATATACTATTTACTAAAGTTGGTATTATAACATTCATAAACCATATAATTAGTGCAAATACTATAATATAAGTAACTAATATGCTTATTCCTCTTGCTCTTTTTTTTATAAATTTATTCTTTCTCTTTATTAAGATATTTTCTATTTTTTTACATGGTGTATATAGTATATATGCTATTAATATACCTTCTATAAATGGTGCTAATACACTAAATAGATTTCCTACCCAATCTCCTATTCCTGTAAAATTATCTAATAGTTTATATATTAATATTAGTACAACTCCTATTGATACCCAATATATCCATCTTTTTGTTCCTAATACTTTTTCTTTTTTCATTTTTTACCTTCCTTTTATCTAATTTAAGTTAATATCTAACTCAACTGGACAATGGTCACTTCCCATTATTTCTGTATGTATTTTTGCATCTTTTATTTTATCTTTTAAGTCATCTGATACTATAAAATAGTCTATTCTCCACCCTGCATTTTTTTCTCTTGCATGAAACATATATGACCACCAAGAGTAGATATCCTTTTTATCTGGATATAGATATCTAAATGTATCTATAAATCCTGAGTTTAATAATTCTGTCATTTTGTTTCTTTCTTTATCTGTAAATCCTGCACTATTATGATTAGTACTTGGATTTTTTAAATCTATTTCTTCATGTGCTACATTTAAGTCTCCACATAGTATTACACTTTTATTTGATTTTAATTCCTCAAGATATCTTCTTATTTCATCTTCCCATTCCATTCTATAGTCTAGTCTTTCTAATTCTCTCTTTGAATTGGGTGTATAGCAATTTACTAAATAAAATTCATTAAATTCTACTGTTATTATTCTTCCTTCTTTATCATGTTTTTCTTTTCCTATTCCATATGTTATATTTATAGGCTTGATTTTAGATATTACTACTGTTCCTGAATATCCTTTTTTCTCTGCACTATTCCAATATACATTTCTATCTTTAAAAAGTTCTTCTATATCATTTGTTATTTGTTCTTTTTGCATTTTTGTTTCTTGCAGACACATTATATCTGCATCTAAATTTTTATACGTTTCTTGAAATCCCTTTGTTATTACTGCTCTTAATCCATTTACATTCCATGATATTAGTTTCATTTTTACCTCTTATATATTCTTAATTTTTATCTAATTTATAGTTATTTAGTATAAGCCTAAAAATCCAATAGCAAAGTTTTTACTTATACTATTGGATTTTCTATTAATACCATCCCTTACGGCAAGAGTGATTCCATGCAGATGTTGGTGTTCCATATCTATTCCTAATATAACTTAATCCCCATTCTATTTGAGTTTTATAATTAGTTAAGTAGTCTGAACCTGCTGTTGCCATTTTGCTTGCTGGCAATGCTTGTGGTATTCCATGTGCTCCTGAACTTGAATTATGTGCTGATGGATTCCAACCACTCTCTTTATTCCATAATTTTACTAATGCTTGAAAATCCGCATCAGACCAACCATAGTCAAAACATCTTTTTTGTGCATATGCTTGATATTCTGAAACTGAACCTTTGACTATTCCTCCTCTTGATGTTACCTGCCTTACTCTTACTTCTACTATTTTGTCTACTGGCTCTTTAATTACTTCTGATGATATTTCTGTTTTTTCTATTTCTGCTCCATTTTGATATCTAATTCTATATGTTACTCTTTTTAGTCCATTTGAACCTGCTTGGACTACTCTATTTTGTGTTGCATAACTTCCATTAGATATATCTTTTGTTATTGTCTCATATGGTATTTCTATTTCTTCTGTTACTATCTTCTCTACTATTTGTGTATAGCTTTGAAGTATTTCTTCTGCTGATATATTTTCTTTTTTCTCTTCTTTACTACCTTTAGTAATTGTAATTGTTTTATTATCTGATAGTTCCTCATTTAAACTAGGTACTACTTTTTCATCTTCTAAAACGACTACATGATTTTCTGCTAAAATATCTGATACTTTACTACTTTTGGTAATAACATCCATTTCATGTCCACTTGAAAGTAATATCTTAACAGATGTAAGCTTTTGATTGGTAGCCATAACACTCATTGTTCCAGCAAATATTAAAAGTATTAATGTGATTATAAGTATTTTTCTGAGCGATACGGTTGCTTTTTCTTGCTTATTTTGTTTACTTATTCGTTTTCTCATAAAACCTCCTTTAAGTAACACAATTCTTATTATACCATTTTTATTTAATTCTGTCAAATTAAGCTATGCTTTCTTATTTTCTTAGGGATAGAGGCTTTTTAGCTTTTGTGTACATAATATTTTATTTATTAATACTTAAAACAAGCCTTTTTTGTATAATTATTATTTTTAATTATTATTCTTTTATTTTCTTTTCTACTTGTTTATTAGTTATTTTTATGATATATTATTATATATTATATGAATAAGGAGGATATTATGATATTTTGGATTATTCTTAGTATTGTAATTGTAATCGCGATTTCTTTAATAGTCATATACAATAATCTAGTTACACTAAGACAACGTGTGCAAAATGCATGGAGTCAAATTGATGTACAATTACAAAGAAGGTTTGATTTAATTCCTAATTTAGTAGAAACTGTTAAGGGATATATGACTCATGAAAATGATACTCTTACAAAAGTAAGTGAGCTACGTTCTTCTTGGGCTAACGCTAAAACAATTGAAGAAAAAGCAGAACTTGGCAATGCTCTTACAGATACTTTGAAAACAATTATGGCTGTTGCTGAAAATTATCCTGATTTAAAGGCTAATCAATCTTTTAATTCTCTTCAAGCAGAACTTTCTGAAACAGAGGATAAAATTGCTTATTCTAGACAATTCTATAATGATACTGTAACAATTTATAATACTAAATTAGAAACATTTCCATCTAATATAGTTGCTGGAATGTTTGGATTTACAGCTTCTACTTTATTTAATGTTGATAATGAAGAAGCAAAGAAGGCTGTAAAAGTTGATTTTGGAAACAAAGAACAAAAGTGAAAATTAAAAATTTTCACTCTGTGTACTAATTTTTAATTAGTACACATTTTTATAAAGATGTTGT
>CALXQA010000073.1 GCA_944390335.1 uncultured Clostridia bacterium | reverse complement strand
AAAATAAAGAAAAAATAAAAATATTTTCAAAAAATAAAGAATATAATATTTTAGCAATAACAGCAGGAATAGTAGCATTAATACTAGCAGTATCAATATTTATACAATTTAGAACAGTAAAACAATCAGAAGAACTAGATATAGAAGGTCTAAGAGAAGACGAATTAAGAACACAAATAGCAAGCTATAAGTCAAAATATGAAGAAACAATAAAACAATATGAAGAAAATCAAAACAAAATAAATGACTATACTACAGCAATGAATGAAAATAAAGAAACAAGTGAAATATTAGAAGAAGAATTATTACAATCAAAAACAATATTAGGACTAACAGATGTAACAGGAAGTGGAGTAATAGTAACACTAACAGATACACCAGAAGCACTATATACATATACAGCAGACGATATACTATTATTAATAAATGAATTAAAATATGCAGGAGCAGAAGCAATATCAATAAATGACAATAGAGTAATAAACTTAACAGACATTGTAATGGTAACAGATACACTAATAGTTATGAACGGTGGAAATACTAGAATATCATCACCATATGAAATAAAAGCAATAGGAGATCCAAAATATTTAATGAGTACATTAAGCATGAAAAATAGTGGATATATAGATCAAATGGAAGCAAACGGAATGAAAATAGATGTAAGGCAAGAAAACAATATAAAAATAAATGCATATTCAGGAGAAATAGATAGCAAATATTTACAGGAGGTAGAATAATTATGATGACTATATCAATTATAATAGGATGTATAGTAGGAGTTTTACTAGGATTTATTATGCCCACAATACCATATACAGTATCAAAATATTTAGCAATAGCAATAGTAGCAGCATTAGATTCAGTATTTGGAGGAATAGCATCAAACATAAAGAAAAACTTTGATATGAAAGTATTTATATCAGGATTCTTTGTAAATGCAATTCTAGCAATTGTGCTTACATATTTAGGAGAAAGACTAAATGTAGATATATACTTAGCAGCAATAGTAGTATTTGTTGGTAGAATGTTTAATAATTTAGGAATTATAAGAAGATATTATTTAGGAAAAATATCAGAAAAAAGAAAGAATAAAAAAGAAAATAAAGATAAAATAGACTAATTAATTTTACATAAAATACAAAAATAAAAGATAAAAAAATAGAATTCGACATTATTACAAACAGGTTACAAAAATATTACAGAAATATGTCGAATTCTATTGACTTTTTTTGAAAAATATAATAATATGCTTACTAGAAAAAAATAAGCGGACTGGAGGTATTTGCTTTGGCTATAGGTGACATAATAGTAAGTATTGACATAGGAGCATCTAAGATAAGCTTAGTTGTAGGAGAAGTCAATAATTTTAACCAAATAGAAATAATCTGTAACACCAGTAGAAAAAGTAGTGGGATAGAAAAGGGAAAAATAGTAAACGAACAAGCATTAAGTGAATCAATATCATATGTTATAAAAGAAGCAGAAAAAGAAATGAACATGAAAATAAACTCAGCATATATAACAATCCCAGGAAAATATGTTACCATTGTACAAAATAGTGTTACAAAAGAAGCTAAAGATAAATATTCAGGAATATCATCAAGAGATGTGTCAAGCAGTTTAATGCAAGCAAAAGATATAGATGTACCTGAAGGAAAACAAATAATAGATATAGTAATAAATGAATTCATATTAGAAGATGGAAAAATAGTAGATGATCCAATAGGAACATTTAGTAGTAAATTCACATTAAATGCTCAAATAATATTAGCAGATAAAGACTATATAAGAGTAATATCAAATATATTCAAAAAAGTAGATGTAGATATAGATGGAATGGTGCCAATAACACTAGCAGAAAAAAATCTAGTATTAGATACAATAGAACAAAAAGACTATGTAATGTTATTAGATATAGGTGCAGAAACAATGAATATAGGAGTATTTGATGGAGAAAGATATGTATACACAAACTCTATACCAGTAGGAGGGAATAACATTACAAACGATATAGCAGTAGTACTAGGAATAAATATAGAAGAAGCAGAAAGATTAAAAAGACAATATAGTTTAGCATTAAAATCATATATAGACAATGATACAGACGTAGTTTTAAACACAGTAAAAAACGACGAAAACAAAATAGTAAAAAGTTCAGAAATCGTGGAAATAATAGAAGCAAGAATAGAGCAAATGTTTGAAATAGTAAACCAAGACATAACAAACCAAGGAATAAAACAAAACATAAATACTGTAGTAATAACAGGACAAGGAATAACAAATATCAGTAAGAGTGATATAGTAGGAAAAATAATACTAAATATACCAGTAAAAATGGCAAACAATAAAATAGCAAGTATAATAAAACCAAATTATGCTACAGCATATGCCTTAGTAAAATACATAGCATCAAGACCATTTGCAAAAAATGTATCAAGTAGTCTAGACATAAATTCAGATGAAGGATTTTTCAAAAATCTAATAGAAAAAGTAAAAGAATTTTTTTACTCATAAAAATAATATAATAAGAAAAATATAGGAGGAAAGCTTTATGATGATGGATAATAACTATGATGATAATTACGGAATGGACGATACAGCAACCATAAAAGTAATAGGAGTTGGTGGAGCAGGAAATAATGCAGTAAATAGAATGGTAGACTCAGGAATAGAAGGAGTAGAATTCGTAACTGTAAATACAGATAGACAAGCATTACTTTTATCAAAAGCAGCAACAAAAATACAAATAGGAGAAAAAATAACAAGAGGATTAGGAGCAGGAGCAAACCCAGATATAGGAGCCCAATCAGCAGAAGAAAGTAAATCAGAAATAGCAGATGCAATAAAAGGTGCAGATATGGTATTCGTTACAGCAGGAATGGGCGGAGGAACAGGAACTGGAGCAGCGCCAATAGTTGCAAGTATCGCAAAAGAAATGGGAATACTAACAATAGCAGTAGTAACAAAACCATTTACATTCGAAGGCAAAAAAAGATTAATGCAAGCAGAAAGAGGAATAGAAAGTCTAAAAGGAAAAGTAGACACATTAGTAGTAATACCAAATGATAAACTATTACAAATAATAGATAGAAAAACATCAATTGTAGAAGCTTTCAAAATGGCAGACGATGTATTAAGACAAGGTGTACAAGGAATATCAGACTTAATAAAAGTACCAGGATTAGTAAACCTAGACTTTGCAGACGTAAAAACAATAATGCTAAATACAGGAATGGCACATATGGGAATAGGAAGAGCATCAGGAGAAAATAGAGCAGAAGATGCAGCAAAACAAGCAATACAAAGCCCACTTCTAGAAACAACAATAGAAGGAGCAAGAGGAGTAATAATAAATGTAACAGGAGGAGAAAACTTAGGACTACATGAAGTAAATACAGCAGCAGAACTTGTACAAAGAAGTGTAGACCCAGAAGCAAATATCATATTTGGAGCAGTAATAGACAAAAGCTTAGATGAAGATATAGTAATAACAGTAATAGCAACAGGATTCGATAAAGAACCAGGAGCAAAAGAAACAACAATAGGAAAAACAGCATGGCCAACAAAATCATCAACACCAGTACCAAATAATGACTCAGGAACAGACTATTTAGATATACCACCATTCTTAAAAAAGAATAAGAACTTAAAATAAGAAAAACAAAATAATGAAAATAAAATAATAACAATAAAACAAAAAACAAAGATATGTAAATAGATAAATAAAAAATAAATAAATATAAAATAATAACATAAAATATAAATGTAAGAAATGAACGAAAAAAGTCGTCCATTTCTTATTTTTTTGTCCATAAATTTGACACCTTTTTCATATAATAGATACTAAAATAATATGCGAGAGGGAAATAATGACAGTATATCTAGATATTATATTAATAGAAAATATTTTAATGAATTATATAATCCTATATGCTACAGGATTTATACAAAAGCAAAAAATAAAACAAATAAGACTAATAATATCAAGCACATTAGGCGGAGCATATGCAATAATCAGTTATTTAAATATAATACCAATATACTCAAACTTTTTCATGAAAATACTTTTATCAATAATAATGATATATGTAGCATTCAATATACAAAATATAAAAAAATTATTAAAAACCATATTGCTATTTTACTTATCATCATTTGTAATGGGAGGATGTGCATTAGCATTACTATATATAATAAATCCAGAAAATATAAGTTTTAAAAATGGAGTACTAATAGGAACATATCCGATGAAAGTAACATTAATAGCAGGAGTAGTAGGATTTTTAATAATACAGATATCATTTCAAATAAATAAAAGACAAATGAAAAAGAAAGACATGATATGCGATTTAGAAATAAGTATAAATAAGAAAAAAATAAAATTAAAATCATATGTAGATACAGGAAATATGTTAAAAGAACCACTTACAAAAGAACCAGTAATAATAGTAGAAAAAGAAAAGCTAAATAACATAATAAATGTAAATATAGAAGAAATTTTAGGAGGTGATGACAAAAAAATAGAAAAAATAAAATTTAGGATAATTCCATTCAAAACAATAGGAAACGAAAATGGCATACTTATAGGAATAAAGCCAGACTTTGTAAAAATAATATTTGAAGACAATGAAAAATATGTAGAAAATGTAATAATAGGTATGTATGACAAAAAAATAGGAAAAGAATATCAAGCACTAATAGGATTGGAATTATTAGAAGGAGATAGAGAAAATGAAAGTGCAAACACAAATATTAGAGTTAATAAACAAAATGTACGAAAAGTACATACAAAAAAATGAAAATAAAAAAAATGAAAAAAATCAAGATATAGAAAGTATATTTTATATAGGAGGAAATGATAATCTTCCACCACCGTTAGAGCAAAAAGAAGAAACAATAGAAATAGAAAAACTATCAAATGGAGATAGAAAAGCAAAACAAAAATTAGTAGAACACAATTTAAGATTAGTTGTATATATAGCAAAAAAATTTGAAAATACAGGAGTAGGGTTAGAAGACTTAATATCAATAGGAACAATAGGACTAATGAAAGCAATAAATACATTTAATATGAATAAAAATATAAAACTAGCAACATATGCATCTAGATGTATAGAAAATGAAATACTTATGCATCTAAGAAGAAGTAATAGAATAAAAACAGAAGTATCAATAGATGAACCATTAAATCAAGATGGGGATGGAAATGAATTATTACTATCAGATATACTAGGAACAGATGATGATATAACATCTAGAAGAATAGAAGATGAAGTAGATAAAAAACTATTAAAAATATCAATATCAAAACTAAATAGTAGAGAAAAAAATATAATGGAACTAAGATTCGGATTTAAAACAGGAGAAGAAAAAACACAAAAAGAAGTAGCAGATATGCTAGGTATATCGCAAAGCTATATATCAAGATTAGAAAAAAAGATTATAAATAAAATGAAAAAAGAAATACTAAGTAAAACAGGATAATCAACCAATGGGGACGGGCCTTTTTGGTTGAAAATAATAAGACTTCCTTTAAATTATCTATTATGAGGGAAGCCTTATCTTATTTATTTATAAATCAACTAATATAACATTTTCACCTATACATTTTATTTTGTTCCATTCAATTACAATATCACCTGTATCAGAAAAAAAGTTAAATGGCTTGCTAGAACCAGGAACGATAATAGCTGTAATATTTCCAGAATTAAGATCAGCACAAACATCTTGAACATATCCTAACTTTTTACCATCTTTAATATTAATAACCTCTTTATGCCTAAAATCCATACCTTTTTGTCCCATAAAAGACCTCCTATATTTATATACTTATATAAATATATTATCTATAAAATCTTTTTATGTGGCTTATTGCACTTTTTTCTAATCTAGATACTTGTGCTTGCGATATACCTATCTCTTCAGCAACTTCCATTTGAGTTCTACACTCAAAAAATCTTTTGTTAATAATCATCCTTTCTTTAGGTGTTAATTTTTTCATAGCTTCATTAATAGCTATATTTTCAGTCCATCTTTCATCAGTATTTTTTTTATCACTTATTTGATCAATAACATATAAATTATCAGTATTATCACCATATACAGTATCTTGAAGAGAAACAGGATCCTGTATTGCATCTAAACTAAAAGCAATTTCTTCTTTATCAATATTAAGTTCTTTAGCTATTTGCTCTACAGTTGGTTCTTGCTGAGTTTCTTTTAAAAATCTTTCCCTAACCATTAAAGCTCTATAAGCTAAATCACGCACAGAACGGCTAACTCTTATAGGATTATTATCTCTTAAATACCTTCTAATTTCTCCAATAATCATTGGAACAGCATATGTTGAAAACTGGACATTTTGTTCTACATCAAAATTATCTAAAGCTTTAATTAATCCAATACAGCCAACTTGAAATAAATCATCAGCATTATCAGATTTACACCTAAATCTTTTTATTACACTTAAAACCAATTTTAAATTACCATTTATAAACTCTTGTCTTGCATTGTTATCTCCATTTTTTATTCTTTTTAAAAGTTCATTTTTTTCTTCATTTGATAGTACAGGTAATTTAGCAGTATTAACACCACAAATTTCTACCTTATTTATCAAAGAAAAAACCTCCTTTTTAAAATAATTATTTCCAGAAATAAAAAGAATATACATGTCTATTAAATGAATAAATTTTTATCATAAAAAATCTTAAAAAAATTTAAAAAATATGTTGACTTAAAACTTAAAGTGTGGTATCATAATATTGTACAAAGGAATTAGTTAAGAGGAAGCAAAAAAAGAACAAAAAGACAACCAAAACTAATTTTTTATTTTGCCTTAAAAATGTCTGAAAAAAATATCAAAAAAAGTCGAAAAAAGAGTTGACATTTCTAAAGCATTATAGTATAATCAAATACGTTCACCTGAAAAGGAGAATAAAGTACATTGAAAAGTAAACAATGAATCTTTTGAGAAACCAATAAGAAGCGGTAGTCAAGTACTACCAAAAAAGCA
>CALXQA010000072.1 GCA_944390335.1 uncultured Clostridia bacterium | reverse complement strand
GTAATAATATCAGCAAATCCAATACCAGGAAATGAAAAATCAGTATCAAAAGTAATAGACCAATTAATGAAAATAGGAGCAGAAGTTGTATATAGTGCATTAGCAGATGTGCATGTATCAGGACATGCATGCCAAGAAGAACAAAAATTAATATTATCATTGCTAAAGCCAAAATACTTTTTACCAGTACATGGAGAATATAGACAATTAATGGCACATAAAGACACAGCTATAGAAGTAGGAATACCTAAAGACAATATATTTATAACAGTAAATGGTAGAATACTAGAACTAAATGAAAAAGAAGCAAAATTTACAGGAACAGTACCAGCAGGAAGAGTAATGGTAGATGGACTTGGAGTAGGCGATGTAGGAAATATAGTATTAAGAGATAGACAACATTTATCACAAGATGGACTTATAGTAATAGTAATGTCAATGGATAATCAAACAGGAGAAATAGTATCAGGACCAGATGTAATCTCAAGAGGATTCGTATATGTAAGAGAATCAGAAAACTTAATGGAAGAAGTAAAATCATTTATAAAAGAAGAAATAGACGAATTAGAAAATAGGCATGTAAGAGATTGGTCAACTATAAAGTCAACACTAAAAGATGAACTAAGAGACTATATTTTTGATAGAACAAAAAGAAATCCGATGATATTACCAATAATAATGGAGGTATAACAAAAATTCAAGTAAAAGTTCAACCAAAGGGGACGGGCCTTTTTGGTTGAAAAATGAAATTAGTGGGGGCACGGAAAGGAAAAAGATGCCCAGAATTTCAAGAAAAAATATAATCGGAAAATGTTTTCATTTAATGTCACAAGGAATTAATAAAGAAAAAATATTCTTAGATAATATGTGGAAAGAAAAATATAAGGAATTATTAAAAAAATATTCATTAGAATATAAAATAAATATAATATCTTATTGTATAATGAATAATCATGTACATTTATTAGTATATGTAGATGATGTAAATAATTTAAGTAAATTTATGCACAGGATTAATACAATATATGCATCTTATTATAACCGTGAAAATAATAGAGTAGGATATGTTTTTAGAAATAGATATCAGGTGCAAACTATAAAAGATGAGATGCATTTAAAAACTTGCATAGTATATATACATAATAATCCTGTAAAAGCAGGCATTGTAAGGAAATGTAATGAGTATAACTATAGTAGTTTTTATGAGTATATAGAAAAAGCAGAAGTGATTTCTATTCAAGTTTTAAAAGAAATATTAAATATAAATGAATATCCAGAATTACTAGAATTTATTATAAAAACTCATAAAAATGAATATAAGTATAAATTCCTTGAAATAGAAGAAAAAATAAATTATAATAACCTTGTAAAAAGATTAAAAAAGCAAAAATACACAAATAAAGAAATTATTTATGAACTAAAAAATGTATATAATTTATCAGAAAGAAAAATATCAGAGTACTTAGAAATCAGTAGATATCAAGTAAGAAAAGAAATTTAAAAATATAATTTCAACCAAAAAGGACCGTCCCCAATGGTTGAAAAGGAGGTCATAATGGATTATAAAGATTTAGCAAATGTTATTTATCCAGATGTTAAGGATATAGAATATTATGAAAAAAAGTATATGCCTAGAAATTTACCAGAAGGTGCAGAGGTTACTAGGTTTGCACCAAGTCCAACTGGTTTTGTTCACATTGGAGGTTTATACCAGTGTATTATAAACAGAGCTTTAGCTAATCAAACTGGAGGAGTTTTTTACCTTAGAATTGAAGATACTGATCAAAAAAGAAAGATAGAAAATGGTGTAGAACAGATTATACAGGCTATTGCTAATTTTGATTTTATACCTGATGAGGGTATGATTTCTGAAACAGAAGAAAAAGGAGATTATGGTCCATATAAACAAAGTGAAAGAAGAGAAATATACCATGCTTTTGCTAAATATTTGATTGAACAGGGAAGAGCATATCCTTGTTTTGCAACTCCAGATGAAATAGAAGAGATTCGTAAAAAGCAAGAGGCCGCAGGATTAAGAACTGGATTTTATGGTATTTGGGCAAAATATAGAAATTTATCTGTTGATGAAGCTATTGAAAGAATAAAAAATGGTGACAGTTTTGTTATAAGGCTTCGCTCAAATGGAAGAGAAGATAGAAAGATAAAAGTAAAAGATAGTGTAAGAGGTCACATAGAGTTTCCAGAGAATGACCAAGATGCTGTATTAATAAAAGCAGATGGGCTTCCTGTTTATCATTTTGCACATGTTGTTGATGATCATCTAATGAAAACTACAACTGTTGTACGCGGTGAGGAATGGATTTCATCTACACCTCTTCATATAGAGTTATTTAATGCTTTTGGATTTAAGGTTCCTAAATATGCGCAGGTTCCTAATATACTTAAAGAAGAGGACGGTAAGAAAAGAAAAATAAGTAAAAGGAAAGATCCAGAAGCTGCAGTTGATTATTATCATGAAGAAGGTATCCCAAGTGATGCTGTTTGTGAATATCTAATGAATATTATTAATTCTAGCTTTGAAGGTTGGAGAAGGGCTAATCCTAGTAAAGATATGTCAGAGTTTAAACTTGAACTTTCTAAAATGGGTGTTAGTGGTGCTGTATTTGATATGGTAAAATTGTTAGATGTTTCTAAGAATATTATTGCAAGATATACAGCTAATCAAGTTTATGATTATGTTCAAACTTGGGCTAATAAATATGATAATGAATTAGCAAATTTATTAAAAGATAAAGAATATGCTCTTAAAGTATTTGGAATTGAAAGAGATAATCAAAAAAAGCCAAGAAAAGATTTATCTAAGTGGTCTGATGTTAAGGATAATATTATTTATATGTATATAAGACCAACAAGTTTTGACTTTGATAAAATTACTGGAGAAAATGCTAAAAAAATAATAGAAGAATACATAAATGTATATGATTTTTCAGATGATAAGCAAGTTTGGTTTGACAAGATAAAAGATGTTGCAGAAAAGATGGGATATGCAAGAGAGGTTAAGGAATATAAACAAAATCCAGAAGCTTTTTTAGGACATGTAGGTGATGTTAGTACAGTTATAAGGTTGGCATTAACTGGAAGAAGAAATACTCCAGATATGTATGAAATAATGCAAGTATTAGGAAAAGATGAAGTTGAAAGTAGATTTAAAAGTTTCTTGGATATTGTAAAATAAAGTAAGATTCAACTCAAGAGGTGAGTTTATGGAATATAATATAGGTGATATTGTAAGAACAAAAAAGATGCATCCATGCGGAAATAAAGAATGGGAGATTACAAGAATAGGAATAGATTTTAAACTTAAGTGCTTAAAGTGTGGAAGAGTAGTTACATTACCTAGAGAAAAGGCTTTAAAAGCAATTACTAAAAAGATATCTGAATAGAATTAATATCATATCAAGAGTAAAATAAGAATAGACTTAATTAGTAAAGTTAATTTAAAATTACTAGTTAAGCCTTTTTATTGAATTTGATGTATATTTTTAGATTTCTTAAGATTATATTAATTGGTCAGTTATTATTGACATAAGATAGATTAGCATCATATAATATATATAAGGGAGATTATATAAACGGAGTAAAAAATGGAAAGAAGTTTAAAAACTATACAAAATGCAACACAAGATAAAGAATTTATGGAAATAATTAATGATATAATAAATAATGAGACTGTAAAAAAGATGAAGAAATATAGACAACATTATGATGTAAATACATATGAACATTGCTTAAATGTAGCATATCTAAGCTATAAGATATGTAAAAAACTAAATTGGGACTATAAATCAATGGCAAGGGCTGCAATGTTACATGATTTATTCCTATATGATTGGAGAAAAAGTAAAAAAGAATTAAAGTTAGATGGATATCATGCATTTGTACATCCTAAAATAGCACTAGATAATGCTTCAAAATTATTTGAATTGAATAAAAAGGAAAAAGATATAATAGTAAAACACATGTGGCCTGTTACACTAGCTTTTCCTAAATATAAAGAGACATTTGTTATTACAATTACAGATAAGATAAGTGCAATGCAAGAGTCGCTAAATTATTACAGTAATAGAATGCAAAGTAAAAAAGTTTATAGATATACATATATATTCTTATGTTTAATATTTTTAGGTAAAATTATATAAAAATATGCATATATAAATATTTTTTAGAAAAGAGGTATTTTAATGATAAAAGTACTTGTAAATGGTTGTAATGGTAAAATGGGACAAGAAGTAATTTCAGAAATTAGTAGTAATGAAGCTTTTGAGGTTGTTTGTGGCGTTGATAAAAATGAAAATGATAAATATAATTTTAATGTGTATACAGATTTAAATGATATAAAAGAAAAGCCAGATATTATTATAGACTTTTCTGTACCAAAAGCTACTATGAACATTTTAGAGTATGCTAAAAATAATAAAATACCTATTGTAATTGCAACTACAGGCTTATCAGATGATAATTTAAGAAGTATAAAAGAAGCATCTAAAGAAATAGCTATTTTTCAATCTGCAAATATGTCATATGATATTAGTTTAATGAAAAAGATAGTTGCAGAAGTTGCAAAAGCTATACCTGATACTGATATTGAAATAGTAGAAACACATCATAATAGAAAAATAGATGCACCAAGTGGTACAGCTCTTTTACTTGCAAGCAGTATAAATGAGGCATTAGGAAATACTAAAAAATATGATTTTGATAGAACTAGTAAAAGAGAGAAAAGAAGTAAAGATGAGATAGGTTTTTCTTCAATAAGGGGAGGAAATATTGTAGGAGAACATACTGTTAGCTTTTTTGGAGAATATGAAACTTTTGAAATAACACATAGAGCATATTCAAGAGGATTATTTGCTAAAGGAGCACTTAAAGGTGCTAAATACATTATGGGTAAGAAAAATGGATTGTATACAATGGATGATATTGTATAGATTAATTGGTAAATTTATTTTAAGTAATAAATAAAATAAGTTCTAAGTAAAATTAGAACTTATTTTCTATTTCTTCCCATACTTTTTCTGTATATATCTTTCTTTCTGATGAAAATGGTAAAAATGTTAAGTCATGAAGAGGATTTAAGTTGTTTTGTAAATTACTAACAACATCATCTACCTTTGTTATTGCAATTTTATCTGCTTTATTAGCTATAATAATGCATGGTAGGTTTTGATTGATTATATAATTATACATTAATTTATCATCTTCAGTAGGATTATGCCTTATATCTATAAGAAAAATAACTAAAGATATATTCTTACATTTTTTCAAATATTCTTCAATAAAATTACCAACTTTAGATTGTTCTTCTTTTGACATTTTACTAAAACCATAACCAGGCAAATCTACAAAGTAAAATGAATTATTAATTTTATAAAAGTTTATTAATCTAGTTTTACCAGGTTCACTACTGGTTCTTGCTAATTTTTTTCTATTAATCATTGAATTTATAAAAGAAGATTTTCCAACATTGGATTTTCCTACTAAAACTATTTGTGGTAAATTATCATTAGGATATTGACTTGGCTTAGTTGCTGATATTGTAAATTCACTGCTTTTTATTACCATAATTTATACCTCTTCTTTTTAGCATTTTTTTATATTACATTTATTAATTATTTATTAGGAATAAGTTTTTTAGTTCCTCCCATATATGGCCATAGGACTTCTGGTATATCAACACTACCATCTGGATTATAATGATTTTCTAATAGTGCTATTAACATTCTAGGTGGAGCAACTACAGTATTATTTAGAGTATGTGCAAAGTAGTTTCCTTTTTCTCCTTTTATTCTAATTCCTAATCTTCTAGCTTGAGCATCTGTTAGATTAGAACAACTTCCGACTTCAAAGTATTTTTTTTGTCTTGGGCTCCATGCTTCTACATCACATGATTTTGCTTTTAAATCAGCTAAATCACCACTACAGCATTCTAATGTTCTTACTGGAATATCCATACTTCTAAATAATTCTACAGTATATGACCATAGTTTATCATACCAATTCCAACTATCTTCTGGTTCACATACAACTATCATTTCTTGTTTTTCAAATTGATGTATTCTATATATACCACGTTCTTCTATACCATGTGCACCTTTTTCTTTTCTGAAACAAGGTGAATAAGATGTCATTGTATATGGAATATCTTTTTTATTTAGTATTTGACCTTTAAATTTTCCAATCATTGAATGTTCACTAGTTCCAATTAAATATAAATCTTCACCTTCTATTTTATACATCATAGCATCCATCTCTTCAAAAGACATAACACCATCAACTACATCACCGTGTATCATAAAAGGAGGTATACAGTAAGTAAATCCTTTGTTAATCATAAAGTCTCTTGCATAAGCAAGAACTGCAGAATGAAGTCTTGCAATATCTCCAAGTAAATAATAAAAACCATTACCTGCTACTCTTCTAGCAGAATCTAAATCAATTCCTGAAAGTTTTTCCATAATATCTGTATGGTATGGTATTTCATAATCTGGAACTTTAGGTTCACCAAATTTTTCTATTTCTACATTAAATGTATCATCTTTACCAATAGGAACAGTATCAGATATAATATTAGGTATTTTATACATACGAACTTTTAATTCTTCAGAGTATTTATTCTCTAAAACTTCATTTTCGCCTAACTCTTTATTAATATTCTGAACTTCAAGTTTAATATTTTCAGCTTCATCTTTTTTGCCTGATTTCATAAGTAAGCCTATTTGACTACTTAGGCTATTTCTCTTACTTCTAAGCATATCACCTTTAGATGTAAGTTCTCTATACTTTTTATCTAATTCAATAATTTCATCTACAAGAGGAAGTTTGTAATCTTGAAACTTTTTCTTTATGTTTTCTTTAACAATTTCAGAATTTTCTCTCAAAAATTTAATGTCTATCATATTATTACCCCTTTAATATATTTTTTTATTTTACTATATATTATGTAACTATTTTATCATCAAATATTCATTTTTACAATATTTTTTGGAATTTTTTTGCATAA